>CAYUUJ010000400.1:0-3097 GCA_964447845.1 uncultured Anaerolineaceae bacterium | reverse complement strand
GTCGGCACCGGGGTGGATGGTAAATTACAGGCCAGCAGGATTATCAGGGTAAGTAAAATAAATATTTTACGAATTAACGACCCTTTTTTCGAAAACTGAAACTGACTTTGTGTTTTTGATAGCCAAAACATGCGTGTCTCCTTGCTCACTGGCTTTTATTGGGTTTCTTTCCAGGCTGCTTCCATGAGCATGAAGAACGCCTGTCCTTCGGGGGCCGTGCCTGCACGATCAAACGTGGGCGCTCCACATACTCCCTGCACGTACCCGGAGGCATCCACTTTTTGGTGAACGGCCGCGCGCATTTTGTCCGCGATTTCCTTGTAACCTGAAGGCAACCAGCCTCCGCGCACGCCTCGATAGATCGAATATGCGAGCATTTGCGCCAGATTGGTTTCTATGAACGTATCAGGTCCGTCAACCACGTTATGGAACAGGCCCTCCGGGCGTTGATGAGCAAGACATCCATCCAGGATATCCTTCAAGTGTAATGCAAGCTCTTGTTTTTCCTGCGCGCTTGATTCAGGTAAGCTTCGTATTACCCGGGTGATCCCGGCTGCTGCCCAGCCATTTCCCACGCCCCAAAATGCCGCTCGTTTTAATTCTTTGCGATCTTCGTCCCATATATGCGAGTACAGCTTTTTTTCCGGATCCCAGAGACGGTTCTTAATTCCCTGGATTTGCCGGATGGCTTCATCCAAATAACCGGCGACTGCCAGGAACGGCGGTGCCATATACATGGAGTCCACCCAAATCTCCCTGGCGTCCGTGATATGAAAGAGGCTTCCATCCGATGCACGCGGCGCGGCTTTTAATAAATAATTCAGCATTGCATCCAACGCGACCTGCAACGCCGGCTCATTGGTGGTGCGTGTAGCAACCAATAACGCTTCTCCATTCGCGGCCGGATCGGTGACGCCTTCCTTATCATGCATGACTGCCAGTCTGCCATCGGATGCCTGTCTCTGGGCTGCGTCGCGCGCCAGCTTAATGGCTGTTTCGATTTCGCCTAATTCGAGAAAGGCTTGCGCTGACACGCCCTGCTCCCACGAATATCTTTGCATTGTGAGCAGCGCTTTGCTAACTTGTTTCAGCATTCGTTAATCTCACAAATCCCTTTTGTTCCTGCGGCGATATGAACTGTGCCATCGTTGCCAACCCGGACCATTTCAATGTGCAGATCAACATTCCTGCACTGGGCGAGTCACCTTTTTCGCTTATTTTGGATGGATCGAGCATGCAAAATCAATGACAATTTCGACTTGATCCGAGGTACCGGATTCATTAAACGCCTCCAGGGCGAACACCGCAGCGCCGGCAAAATATACCGATTGCATTGATTCAATAATTCCTTCATATTGAGTTTGATCGCGGGGTAACTCGGCGATCATTTCGCCGTATTTATAGATCCGGTATCCGGTTTCTCCGTCCACATCATCCCATGCTAATATCGCGAAGACAGCGGAGGATTGAAAAGAGCTTTTCTTGGGAATTCTGCATTCTGACTCTCCCGTGAAGTTACCCGGCACTTGTGGTGAAGGTAACGGTGTGGGGATGATATGCGGCACTCTGCCAGGATCCCCATCCACCGTTACGAATTCGCTTTCCAGCCAGCAGTACCCATTGATGCCATCAGGCTGCACGACCCAGTATTCCCCGAACCGGGCCTCGCCGATGATCTCCAACCCATCACCGATCTCCACCGTGGCCAGGATATCCGCGTCAACTGTGGCGTCGGCGTAACAGGGGACCGATCCTCCTACATAGGCAATTGGAGGCAGGGGAGTTGACGAGGGTGTCCTGATCACTGGAACAACCGTTGATTTCGTGGTGGAAGCCACTGGAATTTGTGCGCAAGACGTCAGAAGTATGGAAAGTGTCAGCCAGGCCGGAGCAAGAATTTTCATGTACTGCATCCCTCATTTACAGGAGTATGAGACGGATATTTCTCTGGCCTCAGATGCACCACCGTCATAATTAATGGCTTCGATCTTGTACTTAACGTCACTATTATTATCAGCTTTCACACGAAACGTTTCCCGGTATTCAGTGGAATCTTTTTCGAGATAATCGAAAATTATACCGTTCCTGTAAAGGCGATAAATATCTTCATTGTTTGCCCTGTCTTCCCAGGCCAGGACCACAAGGATCTCCCATACGATCGGCCGCGCGGTTTTCAGAATGGTACAAGTCTGTTGAACGGCCCGGAAGTTTTCGGGTGCAGCAGGTGCGGTCGCCATCGGCGTGGGAGGAGGCACTAAATTGAGCAGGTAATCGGTCTCACCCTGCGCGGACGTATTTTGGCGGCCGATCCAGCATCCCTTTTGACTCTCGGGATCGATAACGATCCAATACTCCCCATAATCGTCTTTTCCCACCAGCTGGACTTCTTCACCGGACTGGAATGTGGCGATCAGGCCGTACTCCTTTCCGGGACCGCCAGAACAATCCATTTCATGCTCGATCAGGATCGTGGGCGGTATGGAAGTGGCCGTTGGAGATGGTGTGACTGGAATTGCGGTCAGCGTGGCAGCCGGTTTTGCGGTTTGGCTGAAATTGCAGGCTGAGGCCATGATCAAGATAGTCGCCGCCATGATGGAGAGAGGATGGGGTTGATTGCTCAAAGTGTCTCCAAAATCAGGAAGTCTTATCGTTGTACTTCGAAGTGCCCAACCATGAGGTATTCAACATTATGCTGTATAACGTGCTGTGCGGGGTGTTTTACATAAAGATGCCGTATAACATGGTTATAAACAACATTATGAAATGCAGCCTTTGCGATGTTATTGTTATGGACAATGCACCTTACGCCGACGGACCTCATGTCAGCTGGTCGGCGAATTCGTGATTTACGTCGCGGTGATGCCGCTCATCTTCGCGGACCACGACGATCACATCGCTCAAACGTGCATCCGATGCCAGTTTCCAATAGTCGATGGCGATTTTGGGCGCCGGGAGATTGGGCGTGATTCCATTGTTTACTTCCGTGAGGTACTCTGTGTAACTATAGACAGCTTCCTCTTCGAAATAGCCCACGACGCGGTGTGCAGTCCTTGGGGATAATATGTATAACAGGAAGAAACCATTGAAGAAGGCGCCC
>CAYUUJ010000399.1:0-3099 GCA_964447845.1 uncultured Anaerolineaceae bacterium | reverse complement strand
AATTTGGGCGGGTTCTGTTGACTCAGTGGTTTGATCCGCCTCCGGGGTTGAAGACGCCTTTCGAAAGCGTTCCAGCCAGGCTACACGCGTGACCGGTGCAGCTTCCACGGGCGGCAGCGCGGTGCGCGGCGCGTCCGGGGTTATGTCCACCTTCGGCAATGGCCCGCTGACCTCCTCGGTCGGTTTTGGACGCGAGCGTTGAACGTCCGCCAACGCCTGACCCAAATCCAGGTTCAGGAAATCCGCGTAATTATGCAGGAAGCCGCGCGCTTGAGCCGCCGACGGGATCAGGGAATAATCGTCCGCTTCGAGTGCCTGCAGGTAATGGAGACGAATACGTGTGAGGTCGGAGACCTGTTGCAGCTGCAGCCGGCGTTCTTCACGCGCCTCCCGCAGTCGCTGACCTATGGTTTCAGACATGGGATTATTTTGCTGCTCTCAATAGGAATCGATTCGGATACTCACCACCAAGCCACCACGAGACTAAGGCACGAAGTTTTTTTCGTTTTAGTGTCCTGGAGACTTTGTGTCTTGGTGGTGAGAAACTCAACCTTCTTCTGCTATACATCTCATAAAACAACATCACCGGCCTCGCCCCACGAACCAGGCTCGAACCGGTGATGGCAGAAAGTAAAGCCAGATCAGGCTTCCGCTGAATCTGCTTCTTCGAGCTCTGCAGTTTCGACGGCTTCAGCCTCCGGCGCAGCCTTTTCAGCTTTGACCTTCGGTTTGCGTTTCACTTTTTCGGGCTTCTCCACCGGCGGAGGCGCGCTATCCGCGGATTCACCTTCGCGGTGGACAATGATCTTGATCTCGGGAACCAGGTCGATCGTCAGGCGGACGTGAGCGGTGAACTGGCCCAGATCGCGGATCGGCTGCATATCGATCTGCTGGCGCCGGACCTCATAACGGGTCTGTTCCTGCAAGGCGGTTGCCACATCTTGCGTGGTGATCGAGCCGTATAACTTGCCGGTTTCTCCGGCTTTGGCGGGGAAAGTCAGCGTCACGTTGCTGATCTGATCGGCCAGGTTTTTCAGTTCGCTGTTCTGTTGGGCGCGACCGATTTCGGCCTGGACACGGATCCGCTCGGCTTGTTTGAGAGCGCCGGCAGTGGCCAGCACGGCCAGTCTTTGTGGAAGAAGGAAGTTGCGGCCGTAGCCGTCCGCGACTTTTTTTAAATCCCCTGCGCGGCCCAGTTTGTAGACGTCCTTAATAAGCAATACTTTCATTTCTTCAAGCCCTTTCTGGCAAAAGAATGTGGCCGTGGGAAGCACGGCACTTGTGGAGCGAAGGGTACTACGCTCCTACGGGCGCAGATTGTATCAGAGAGTACCTTTCTTGCCAACCTGCCGGATTAAGAGTAAGATACGATCATGTCCAACTTGCCGATCAACTTTCGGCGCGTATTCGTAGCCGCAGGCATCCTGATATTGGTGCTGATGGTGATCGATTTCAATCGCCGGCTGGAGTCGCTCAACACGCTTAACAAGCAGGCGAATCAGGTGCGAGTGCAGGCCACCCATGCCATGCAGACCCAGATCGCTCTCGCGACACAGGTTGCATTTGCCGGCTCCGACTCGGCGGTTGAGGAATGGGCGCGCAGCGAAGGTCATTTCGTCCAGGACGGCGACCAACCCGTGGTGCCGATCGGCCTGCCGGGCAGCGACCCGATCCAATCCCTGGAACCGACGGCCGTTCCGACACCCATGCCGAACTGGATGGTGTGGTGGAATTTGTTCTTTGGCGAATAGTCGATAGACGTTAGACGAAAGAAGAAAGAAGAAAGAAGAAAAATCGTAGACCATAGACTCGAGACATGGTCCATCGTCTGTGGTCAATCGTCATTATGGATCGCCTGCCCCTCTTCCCCGATACAACCAAAATTGAAAACGATTCCCTGACCATCGCCGGCAATGATTTGACCGCGCTGGCACAGGAATACGGTACGCCTTTGTACATCTATGACCGCGCCAGCATGGACAACGCGGCCGCGCTGTACAGGTCGGCGCTGAGAAAACATTACCCCGGACCGGCTGAGATCACCTACGCGGGCAAAGCATTTTTATGCCTTGCCATCGCTCACTGGACACAGGAAAACAGACTGTGGTTGGACTGCACGGGCGAAGGCGAGCTGGCTGTGGCGGTCAAAGCAGGCCTTCAACGCGAGCGTGTGTTGGTCCACGGGGTAAACAAGTCACCTGCCGATCTCGCATCCGCGATCCAATTTGCCGGCACGATCGTGGTGGACAACCTCTCAGAGCTTGCCTCCCTACTTCAGCTTTTCAACAATCATCATTCATCATTCATCAATCAGCAATTCCCAGGCCTTTGGCTCCGCTTGCAACCTGGCCAGGCTGTGGACACCCACGCGTATACCCAGACGGGTCAACACGACAGCAAATTCGGCATGACCGCCGAGGAAATATGCAAAGCTGCAGATCTCTGCAAGCAGCATCATTTGCCGTTGACAGGCCTGCATTTTCATCAAGGTTCACAATTCACGAATTTAACTCCGTTCAAAGATGCGATCGAACTGGCGTTTGAGCTGGCGGCTGAGATCGCACTTCCACCCGAATGGGGTTTTTGTCCCGGAGGCGGATGGGGTGTGGCCTATCACGAAGACGAGCTGCCGCACCCGGATATTGATTCTTATGTAAAATTCGTCGCAGAGACAGTGATCGGGGCTTGCCAAAAGCATGCTTTGAGTCTGCCGCGCCTGCACCTCGAACCGGGTCGCAGCCTTGTGGCACGCGCGGGCGTGGCAGTTTATCGCGTGGGCGCGGTGAAAATACGAGAGGGTCGGACATGGTTGTTAACCGACGGTGGGATGGCCGATAACCCGCGCCGCGCTTTGTATGGATCTCGATATTCAGCTTTGCCTGTCGAAGGATTAAGGCGGGAGATGACGGAACAGGTCGATATTGCCGGACCGTATTGTGAGTCGGGGGATATCCTGCTCGAAGATCTGCCCATGCCGAAAATTAATGAAGGCGAACTGATCGCCGTACCGGTCAGCGGGGCCTATCATCTCAGCATGGCCAGCAATTACAACGGGGCGCGGCGACCCGCGGTGCTGTGGCTGGACGAGAAAGGCGCACG
>CAYUUJ010000398.1:0-3102 GCA_964447845.1 uncultured Anaerolineaceae bacterium | reverse complement strand
TCCTCGCAAGCGTGGCGGAGAATGAACGAGGCCTGATCGTGGGCTACCAGCTCAGCACGGGAAATCCGTTCGGGGCGCACCTCGCCCGGCTTGCGGTCCAGCCGGAGGCGCAGGGACAGGGTGTCGGCGCGGCGTTATTGAGTGATCTGATCCACAAATTACGCCAGCGCGGGCCGGCGCGTCTGACCGTCAACACACAGGACGACAACAACGCTTCGCTGGCGCTGTATAAAAATTTTGGTTTTGTCCGCACAGGCGAAACGTTACCAGTAATGATTTCCGAGCTCCAGGAGGCGTGAATGGCACATCGTGAGGATGCAGTCATTAATACCATCATGCGGCAAGCGCTGGTGGTTGCGGAGGTCCCTTGAGCCCCGGGCCACCCCGCCTTCGGCGAGCGGATCGCACTCCTTCCGAGACGATCATGCCGCTGACAGAGCGTATCCTTGCCATCTTCCCCGGCCCACGCTGGTTTTGGACGCTCGTGTGGGGGCTCCTGGCGATCCCCCAGCTGTTGTTCATCTTCCAGATCCGCGAGGTCATCGGAATGGCGCCGGAAATCGTGGCGAGCTCGCGGCCTGGGATCTGGGAGGTCGCCGCCATCGTGTATACGACTGTGATCTCCCTCTGGGGCACCCGCAAGCTCGCTCGAGATCTGGAGAGGATTCAGCCGACGATCTCCCATCTTACGATCGGGAAGAGGTTGGATGCAGAGCGACCGATCCGGGGCCTCGAGAGCGTGGCTGGCCCTCTGGCGCTGACGGCGGGCTCTACAGCGCTGGACACAGTTCTGGCTTTGCTGGATTATGGTTGGAAGTTCCCCCTCCTCACCGCGCCGTTCAGTTTCCTGATCCAACTTCCGTTGATGACTTACGTCTGGACCTACCTCTCGCTGCTGATTGGCATGGACCGACTCGGCCGACAGCGGCTGGCGCTGGACACAACCCCGGGCGATCGCACGCTTGGTTTGCGACCGGTTGGGGGTCTGGCCTTCACAGGCTTCTGGGTATTCTCCCTTGGGTTTGCGCCGATCCTCATCACGACTGCCACATCGCCGCCCACCCTCATTCTCAATCTGGTCTTCTTTCTCATCGGGCTGGGGATTTTCCTCCTGTCGCTCAGCCGGATTCATGGTCAAATGGCCGAGGCCAAGCAAAGGCATCTGGAACTCGCGCGAAGGCTCTACGCGGATGCGTACGCCCCGATCGGGCGGAAGCCCTCGTTACGCACCCTGGACGCACAGACACCGCTCCTGAACGCCGCAGACGCGCTCGAAAAGCGGGCCACCGGGATCCAGGAGTGGCCGTTCGGCGAGGTACTGGGCCCCCGGCTTGCCATCATCATCACGAGTGTCATCGCCACGGTGATCGCCCGGTTCCTTCTCGCCACTTTTGGCTTCTGAACGGCGCTGGTCGATGATCTCATCCATACCTTGTGCCAGCGCGGGCCCGCGCGTCTGACCGTCAACACACAGGACGACGACACCGCTTCGCTCGCGCTGTACGAAAATTTTGGTTTTGTCCGCACCGGGGAAACATTACCGGTAATGATTTCCGAGCTCCAGGAGGCGTGAATGGCACATCGTGAGGATGCAGTCATCGTGAACACGATCATGCGGCAGGCGCTTGTGGCCGCGCAAGAGGTAATGGGCGAGAATGGATTGAACGCGGTATTGCGCACCAGCGCTCTTGAAAAGTATGTTGGAAATTTCCCGCCCAACGACCTCGAGCCTGCCATCCAGGCTGCGCAGTACGCGCAGTTCAATCAGGCCATCGAGGATTTTTATGGGCGCGGCGGCAAAGGTATGCTGCGCCGTATCGGCAAGGCTTCCTTTCAATATGGAGTGCGTGAACAGGCGGCGTTACTGGGTGTGGCAGGTGTGGCACTCAAACTCCTGCCGGAAAAACAGCGCATCAAGTTCATTCTGAACGGTCTGGCGGATGCATTGCGCAAAACCAATCCGCAAGTGGAGATCTGGCTGGATGAGAGCGGTGAGCGCATTGCCTATCTGGAAAATACCTGCGGCGTTTGCCACAGCCGCAAGAGCGATCAGCCGATCTGTCATTTATATGTCGGCTCGATCGGCGAGGCGGTCCAATGGGCCACCGGCAAACCGCACGAGATCGTTGAAACGCATTGCATGGCCAAAGGCGACGAGTACTGCCGCTTCGAGGTAGGGCCTGCAAGCGCGGATGCGTGAGGTGCGTCTGATAAGTCCGTGTTTTTACCACGAATGCACAAAGGCCCGAAGTCACTAAGAAAAAAAGAGAAATTCGTGTCTTTGTGACTTTGTGTCTTTGTGGTGAGGCTTTAATGCGGTTTAATTGTTACGCAAGCAATTTGTATGGGAGGTTAGTTTGAAATCTTTCGATTCCGAGTTCCAGGCGCAGGATGGCCAAAAACTTATTGTGCGCGGTTGGGAACCGGATGGGAACCCCAAAGGCGTGGTGGTACTGGTTCACGGCCTCGGCGAACACACCGGACGATATGCCCATGTGGCGGAAGCGTTGACGAAAGCGGGGTATGTGCTGGCGGGCTTCGACTTGCGCGGACACGGTCGGACGCAGGGGCTGCGCGGGTATGCGCCCTCTTTCGAAGCCATCATGCAGGATATCGAGGCTTTCTTCGCGTTCCTTAAACAGCGCTATTCGGATGCGATCCCGTACTTTCAATACGGACATAGCCTGGGTGGGCTGCTTACGACAGCCTATCACCTTTACGGTAAACCGAAGGTGGCAGGCGTGGTCATCAGCGCGCCCGGTTTTGCATCGCCTTTGCTGGAACAAAAGGGCAAGATATTGATCGTCAGGTTGTTAAGCTCGATCCTGCCCAAGCTGATCCTCGATACAGGCATGGATGTGAAGACCCTCAGCCGCGACCCGAAAGTTGTGGAAGCCTACACCGCGGACCCGCTGGTCCATGGGAAGACATCTCTGAGTTTCGGAAAAGCCGGTTTGGACGCCATTGAATTTGCCTTCAAACACGCCTCGGAATTCCAGGCTCCGTTATTGATCATGCACGGCAGCGCGGACCAGCTGACCTTTCCGCGCGGCAGTCAGGACTTCATTAGCAAAGTCTCCTCCAAGGATGCCACCTTCAAAC
>CAYUUJ010000397.1:0-3114 GCA_964447845.1 uncultured Anaerolineaceae bacterium | reverse complement strand
CACAAGCGGCTATCACCTTGCGGGCCATGCTGCGCTTGCGCTGGTCATTGATGGCTACGGTTGCCTCGACCAGGCGAAGTGGGCTGCCATGGTCCTGGGCAGTCTTGATCAGGGCAAGTGAATCCTTTGGAAAGCATGAGCCACCATAGCCCGGACCGGCGTGAAGGAATTTGGATCCAATCCGTCGATCGAGGCCAATGCCATGAGAAACGTCCTGAACATCAACGCCAGTTACCTCGCAGAGATCAGCCATCTCGTTGATGAAGCTTATTTTCAGGGCGAGGAAGGCGTTTGCCGCATACTTAATGAGCTCGGCGCTGCGCCTTGCGGTAAACAGGAGTGGTGCCTGATTGAGATAGAGCGGCCGGTAAACCTCGGTCATGACGGCGCGAGCCCGGTCATCGCTAAGGCCAATCACGATACGGTCCGGCTTCTTGAAATCGCCGATTGCCGAACCTTCGCGCAAAAATTCCGGATTGGAAACAACAGCCACATCGGCGGCCGGGTTGATCTCGCGGATGATGCGTTCAACTTCGTCACCGGTTCCCAATGGAACCGTCGATTTTGTGGCCACCACCGTGAAGCCCTTGAGTGCTACGGCGACTTCGCGGGCAACTGCATAAACATAGGAAAGATCGGCATGCCCGTCACCCCGGCGGGACGGCGTTCCAACGGCAATGAATACAACATCGGAATTGCCAACCGCCGCGGCGAGATCGGTTGAGAAAAACATCCGTGCCGCCGCCACGTTATCTTTCACCAACTGATCGAGGCCGGGCTCATGGATGGGAATTTCACCGCGTTTCAGCGCGGCGATTTTTTCGGCGTTGCTGTCAATGCAGGTGACTTCATGGCCAAAATCGGCAAGGCAGGCGCCGGACACCAATCCCACATACCCCGATCCAATCATTGCAATGCGCATTCTTATCTACTTCCCTTGAAAGAAACATGAGGCTAAGCAAAAATTGCAGGCTAGCTTGTTCCCGATTAAATTTTATCAACGGTAATTCAAATTGCTACTTTTAGGGGTCATAAAACCATAACGGTCTCGGAGTTGATAGGGTATCCTCAGTTCGGACTTTGTAAGCTTTGGGCGCAGGCAGAGCTGCCACTTCACCGATATGCCCTGATTTATGCGTTGGTCCTGTTCGTCTGCCCTGCGTCCAACAAATTGCATCGTCCGAGGCTAGAATTTCGAATCTGCCCCAATCGCGGCCTGGATTCGAGCACTATACAGCCAACTCGGCATCCATTGGCTGATCCTTCTGTTAGGCGGTAATTCGCGTAATATCTGCGTTTATCCTCCCCGTTTCAGCGCGCACCGTCAAACGCGTTCACGTATTCGATTCTGAGCTCCTGATTAACGCATCGATGAACGCATTATCAATTGGCTCGAGCCTTTGGAATCCACCGATGACACAATTAAACTCTTCCAAAAAACTAAAATATTCGCCTCCTGTGGTTTGACCTAGCTGGTTGCAGAGAATTAAACCATGCTTATCATGGCCTTGTGACAGAGGAGGCTACTCCATATAAGGTTGACTCATGCTACCTCCGCCCCGCCAAGACCTTGCACTTAATTCCGCCGACTATGAGCGATTGCCATTGGTGAAGACATCAGGGTTTCGCGAGTATGATGCGCGCTGGCTTATTGGCTCTGAAATCAACCCGCTGGGCTTTCGTGCCCTCGGGCTGGGACTTGGCACCCTAATTCACAGCCGGGGCGTGAGGCCGCATATCGTCGTGGGACACGATTACCGCAGCTATTCCATGGATGCAAAAAATGCCCTGATTACGGGACTGCTCGGAGCGGGCTGCACGGTCTACGATGTTGGCCTGTCGGTTACACCGATGGCCTATTTTGCGCAGTTTGATCTCGATGTGCCGGCGGTCGCCATGGTGACGGCTTCGCACAACGAGAATGGCTGGACCGGGGTGAAAATGGGAATGGAGCGGCCCTTCACCTTCAGTCCCGACGAGATGTCTGCATTGAAGGATATCGTGCTTGGTGGCAAGTGGGTGGAGCGCGGCGGAGGCCAGCTCATTGATGCGCAGGGGGTGGCGCTCCGGTATGTTGCAGATCTTGCCAAAGGGCCCAAATTTCGCAGGCGATTGAAAGTCGTCGTGGCCTGCGGCAATGGCACGGCGGGAATCTTTGCGCCGGAAGTCCTCACGGCAATGGGCTGCGAGGTTGTGCCGCTGGACTGCGATCTCGACTACACGTTCCCGAACTACAATCCAAACCCGGAAGACTTGGAGATGCTGTCGGCGGCATCGAGGGCAGTTGTGCAGCATGGGGCCGATCTCGCTCTGTGCTTTGACGGCGACGGCGACCGGTGCGGCGTAGTTGACAATGAGGGCAAGGCTATCTTTGCCGACAAGGTGGGTGTCCTACTTGCGAGGCATTTTGCTGCGACGGCGTGGGACGCGCTGTTCATCGCCGACGTGAAGTCGACTGGCTTGTTTGAGACTGACCGGGTCCTTAAAGCACTGGGCGGGCGTTGCGAATACTGGAAGACCGGCCACTCCTACATGAAGCGCCACACCGCGGAACGGGGCGCCTTGGCCGGCTTCGAAAAATCTGGCCACTATTTTTTTCAGCCGCCGCTCGGCCGGGGCTACGACGACGGGCTGCTCACTGCCATCGAAATCCTGCGCATGCTGGATCACGCGCCTGGAATTCAGATGGCGGATCTCTGCCGCGACTTGCCGGAAACTTGGGGGACGCCCACCATGCCAGCGTACTGCGCCGATGAGGCCAAGTATGAAATTGTGGCGCGAGTGACAGACTACTTTCGGGCCGCCTGCGATGCGGCTTCAGAAATAGCGGGTCAAACTGTCAAGTCGTTGATTACTATCAATGGGGTCCGCTTTGCGTTAGCCGACGGCTCCTGGGGCTTGGTGCGCGCCTCCTCAAATAAGCCGGAGCTGGTCGTAGTCTGCGAGAGCCCGGTGAGCCGGGGGCGGATGATGGACGTCATCGGTGCAATTCGGGCCCATCTCGGGACATATCCGGAGGTCGGTGCGTTGCGGCAGGTTCCGGAGCCATGAGCCTTGTCATTCCGGTTATTCTGTGCGGCGGCTCGGGAACGCGCCTGTGGCCTCTCAGCCGGA
>CAYUUJ010000396.1:0-3122 GCA_964447845.1 uncultured Anaerolineaceae bacterium | reverse complement strand
GGCCGATCTCGTAAACGCGCTCCATATTCCCGACCAATAGGCGTTTGAGATACAACTCGAACGAGATCCGCAGGTACATATCCTGTTCGAGTTCGTTGTGATGCGTCACGAACGGACGTGCGGCAGCGCCGCCGTACAGCGGCTGCAAGATCGGCGTCTCCACTTCGAGAAAATCATGCTCGTCCAGGAACCCGCGCAAGGCTTTGATGATCACGGCGCGCTTGCGGAAGACCTCGCGTACTTCAGGATTCACCGCCAGGTCGGCATAGCGTTGGCGGGCGCGCAGCTCCGGGGCTTCCAGGCCGGCATGCCGGACGACAGTTCCGTCTTCAAGCGTCTCGTCTTTCGCGGCGGGCAATGGACTGACAGCTTTGGCCAGCATCTTGAAGTCATGGACATGCAGGGTGACCTCACCCGTCTTGGTGCGGAACATAATTCCGGACGTTTGGATAAAGTCACCGATATCGAACATCCGGTTGAAAAAGTCCACCCGCTCCTGGCCGAGTTCATTGGTGCGGAAGAACAATTGCACCTTGCCGGCTCCATCTTCAATATGAGCGAACGAGAGCTTGCCCATCGGACGAACCACACGAATACGGCCGACCAGCGTCACTTTTACTTCCCGTGCCTCTTTTTCCGCGGCCTCAAATTCAGCAATGGCCTGCGTGCTGGTGTGTGTACGCTCGGCGCGCCCCGGAAAAGGCTCCACCCCTTCGGCGCGTAATTCGTTTAATTTTTCAAGACGGATTTTTTCGAGATTTGAGTAGTCTGCCATGATCCTTAACTCCGCCTCTCGCTTGAGGAGAGGGAGTAATATTGTAAAAAAAGCCCCGCGCTACCCTGTTCAGGTGCGCGGGGCTGATATGCATGCCCCAGCTTATTGAATCTTCACGATGCGGACTTTATAGGTCCCATCCGGAGTCTCCACCGGGACGGTCTCTCCCGGGCGATGGCCCAGGATGGCCTTACCGATCGGGGACTCATTCGAGATCTTGCCTTCGCGCGGGTTGGCTTCGGCTGCGCCAACGATGCTATATGTCTCGGAGTCATACCCCTCTTCCTTAATGGTCACCTTTGAACCGACCTGGATGGTGCCATTCTTGTCCTTGCCGTTCTCTTCAATGATACGCGCCGTGGCCAGCAGCATTTCCAGCTCCTGGATTCGGCCTTCCACAAAAGCCTGCTCATTCTTGGCGGCTTCATATTCGGCATTTTCGATGAGTTCCCCGCCTTCCATGGCTTCATGCAGACGCGCCGCCACCTCCTGGCGCTTGGTGGTGCGCAGGTGCTCCAATTCGTCCTGGAGTTTCTCAAAGCCTTCCTTGGTCAGAAAATTACTGGGCATATTGTTATCCCTACTAGATAGAATTTGCATGGCGCCCCGCGCCATGCAAAGATATACGAACCGGATATAGTGTTGTTATCCCGAAAACGGCCTTAATATATCACACTTCAAAACCGAAAGCAATAGCCCGGTTGGGACCGCCTAATTCGTGCTCCACAAGCGCACACCGTCGTTTTCCTTGCAATATTGGGCCATGGCCTGCCGCATTTTGTCCGAGTCATCGAACAGCATCGACAGTTGGGACGCGTACGCGCCGATCCCATCCCCCCAGGCTTTCAGACCTGCCTCAGAAACCGAATGGACGGTTTCTTTCTTTCCTGCAGTCATCGTAGGCAACTGCTCGGGAAATCTGAACACATAAGGGATATCTGCATCGTACTGCAAGGGTCTGCCGATCAATTCAACTGCATTCCGAACGATCAAGTGGTCAATATGTGGGCCGATCGCAAACTGGCAGACCAGCACATCGTCGGGCTGGAGGCCGGCAGAGATCGTATCGGCAATGCGCTGGGGCAGTTCGGCTTCCCCAGCATGCATCGGGACGTAGATGTCGGAATACAGCCACTCGCCATTTTTGCCCCGACGGTAAATGCAGTCCAAAAAGTCGAAGTGGACGGCCGTGGCGCCAACGAGGCCAGCGGCATTTTTATCCTCTGCCCGGCGAATGCGGATGGTCTCCTCCGCGCTGGAGGTTTGCCACTCTTCGTGGAGCGCTTTAGCGAAGGGTGAGAGTTCTCCCTCCGGAGGGAAGCCACACATAAAGGTCCAGATCTCCACCGGGATCCCCGACCGGGTCTGTTCGTAGATCAAGCCCCCCGCAGAAAGTACGGCATCATCCAGGTGAGGGGAGATATAGATCCATCGCATGGGGCCAGTTTTACCACAAAACCGCAATTGAAGAAGGCAGGGATTTCCTGTAGACTGGGGCAGGTGAGAAAAGCATGAAGGAAAATCGCAAGCAGCCCCGCAAGAGCCTGGTTTCCTACTCGCAAGTATTCGACTTGTATGGAGGCCGGCTGCTGGGTTATCTGGCCGACATCAATCTACTGGGCACGATGGTGATCGGGCAAAAGCCGATCGAGGAAGATACCAGCCTGACCCTGCAGATCGAGGTACCGGAGCTGGAAAGCGTATCCGTCAAAAGGCTGACCGTGCCCGCCCGCGCCGTCTGGTGCCAGGAGGATCTGAGCCCCGAATATTTCAACATCGGCTTTGAGTTTAAGGAAATGAACCCAGCTCAGGAAAAGGTGATACAAGCCATCATTGACACCTATGAGTTCCAGCGCAAACTCCCAAATTATCCTTTCCGCGCCTCGACAAAGTTGCCATAATCCCAGGTTGTACGTCATGTTGTACGAGTGGCGAAGAGATAGAAGATCGGACCGGATAAGTTAAAAAAGGCGTGGCGCCATGGCGCCACGCCTTTTTTTTGTAGATCTGCAAGAAGCGGCGGTCACAGACCGCCTCATAGCAGAGGTGATGCGAGGACTACTTTTGGGCTTTTTTCACGACCCTGGATTTCCTGGTGACCGTCTTCTTTCCGGCGGTCGTTTTCTTCTTGGCCGGTAATTTTTTAAGCGTGGATTTTTTCGCCTTCGAGACACTCGCTTTTTTGACAGCCGCTCTCTTCGACGGTGCCGGTTTTTTCACAGCCTTGCCAGTCTTTTTGCCGGCAGCCTTCTTTGTGCCTGCCTTTTTTGCTTTTTGCTTTTTACCCTTTTCGATCACTGCTTTAGTTTGAACGCCAAATATCTCATCCCATTTCGCCTGGATCGAG
>CAYUUJ010000395.1:0-3127 GCA_964447845.1 uncultured Anaerolineaceae bacterium | reverse complement strand
GATAAGATCGGAACGATTGACGTTGAATCCCGCACGGTAGAGGTTGAACCGGGAGTTGTACTCGCCGATCTAAACAAAGCAGCCGGCGAGCTGGGTTTGCAATTCGGGCCCGACCCGGCTTCAGCGGAGCGCGCCACGCTGGGAGGGGTGATCGCGAATAATGCCACCGGTGCGCACTCCATTCTTTATGGGATGGCTGCCGATCATGTGCTGCAAGCCGATGTAATCTTGTCAGACGGTACACTTGCCACGCTGGGTGAGATGGATCCCGGTATGCCGGTACCCGGTTCCCCAAATTCGAGGATAACGAAAATCATATCGTCAGTTTTAGAAATTCGTCAGGAATTTGAACAACGTATCAAGTCGGAATGGCCGAGTGTCTGGCGAAACGCGGCCGGCTACCGGCTGAATTACCTGCTGCCGTGGTCTCCTTCTGCTCCACATCAATGGGCTGGGGCGGCCTATCCACCTGTCCGGGAGGGGATGATCAATCTCGCATCCTTGTTGGCAGGCAGCGAGGGGACGTTGGCTGTGATCCGCCGCGCAACCGTTAACCTGGTCCGCAAACCCAGCCATACGATTTTGAGTGTCCTTGCTTTCGATAGCGTCGCTGAAGCTTGTGATGCGGTACCGGAACTTCTCAAGCACAATCCGTCCGCCGTTGAACTTGTGCCGCAAGTGTTGATCCGGCTGGCGCGGACGGTGCCCGCGTATGCCGCCCAAATGGGCTGGGTGGTCGGAAGCCCGGCCGCGCTCCTGATCGTCGAGTTTAGCGGTGATGACGCGGCAAGATTAAAGACGATGGCGCGCGGGATCGGACCCATCCTGACCGTTGCAGAAACGCAGGAAGAGCAGGCACGGGTTTGGAATGTCCGCCGTGTAGGTTTGGGACTGCTGGATTCGCTGCCTCAATCCGCGCGGCCTGTCGCATTCATGGAGGATTGCGCCATTCCTGTGGAACGCCTGGCTGAATTTGTGCGTGAGGTGGAAAAGATATTGTCCGCACATGGGACGGAGGCCGGCTTTTATGCGCACGCATCCGGTGGATGTTTACACATCCGTCCGATCCTTGATCTAAAAACCGTACAAGGTGTAACCGCTTTACGCTCCATCGCGGAAGCGGTGGTTGTATTGAGCATTAGCCTGGGCGGTGCTATGAGCAGTGAACACGGCGACGGATTAGCCCGCTCTGAATGGCTCCGGCAGACTTATGGACCCGACCTATTGCGGGCCATGCAGATGTTGAAGAATGCGGCTGACCCCCATAACTTACTCAATCCCGGGAAGATAATTAATCCTTCGCCCATGGATGCAGACCTTCGTTTTGGTGCGAATTACCGAACGCAGGCATGGATTCCCGAGATGTCGTTTGATCGGCAGGGAGGCCTGGCGGTCGCGATCGAGCAGTGTAATGGTCAGGGTTTGTGTCGGAAGATGGAAGGTGTCATGTGTCCCTCGTACCAGGCCACCCGGGACGAGATGCACTCAACGCGCGGCCGCGCAAATTTGCTGCGGTCTTTGATCAACCAGAGCAGATCTGTTGATGGGATCGCTGATATTGCGAATCATCCCTTGATCGAATCAACGGCTGCCGCGCTCGACCTGTGCCTGGCCTGTAAAGGTTGTACAGCCGAATGTCCGAGCGGTGTGGACATGGCAAAATTGAAATATGCCTTCGAAGCTGAATATTACAAATCTCATCGCAGGCGGGTACGGGATTATTTGTTCGGTTTTTTTCACATCCTGGCTGCAACGCTCGCGCCGATTTCAAAGCTTGCGAACATTGCGATGCAAAATCCGGTGCTTGGAGGACTGACTGCACGCATGTTGGGGATCTCGCCTCAGCGTCCGTTTCCCAGGTTTTCCAACCGGCATCCGAAACCTGCCGTCTTCCGGAATCGAAAAGCCGTAATTTTTTTCCCGGACGCTCTAACCCATTACGTGGAACCGGAGGTTGAGCAAGCCGCCTTCGATGTTCTGGATAGACTTGGTTTCGATGTTCATGTTTTACGGATCGTCGGGGCAGGCGCCGCATTGATGTCAAAAGGTTTTTTGAGGGAGGCCGCCCGGCACTCAAAGCAAGTGCTGGATGAATTGAATCGCTTGGACCCCGATCGGTCCATTCCCGTTGTCGGGCTTGAGCCTGCTGAGATCTATACTCTTAAAAATGATTATTTGGATCTGCAACCAGCTCGATCGAGCGAGATCGCAGAACGCGTTTCGCGTGTATGGCTTCTGGATGAATTTTTGATCCGTGCCGGCAATATTGATCCACTTCGCGTAGCCATAAATCACAAAGTAAAATTCCTACCCCACTGCCACCAGCGCGCAGAAGGTCCAGCACTGGATGGCATGGCCAACGGCACGCAGGCTACGGTTGAAATATTGCGCCGGTTCGGTTATGAAGTCGATTTGATCGAGTCGGGGTGTTGCGGCATGGCCGGCACGTTCGGATATGAAGCCGAACATTATGAACTATCGCAGCGCATCGGTGAGCTTAAACTTTTTCCAGCGGTGCGGGAAAAGGGAGATGCCACGGTGGCCTCCACAGGGGCGTCCTGCAGAATGCAGATCACGCATAAGACGGGTGTGGCGGTTGAGCATCCGATCGTCTTAGTGGCGGACGCGCTGAGTCGATTGTAAGCTGCAGGCTGCGACTCCGAATGCAACGGCCACATTAAGCGAGCGTTTGTTCCCAAGCATGGGGATGAAGAGGATCCTATCGCACAGATCGAGCACCTCGGGATCAACACCGGTAATTTCATTTCCCACGATCAGGATGACCTCCTCCGGAATACCCTGAACGGAAACCAAAAAATCCTGGATCGAAATTGCGCGCGGATCCTGTTCCAGTGCCCATAATTGTTTCCCCTGGGCTTTGAAAGCTTGTGCAGCCTCCAGAACATTTCGATGATACGTCCATGGAATGGACAGTTCGGCACCCAGTGCAGTCTTGCCAACTCCATTAAATTCAGGTGTGGGTGTAATACCGCATAGATGGAGTTTTCGAATTCCCAAACCATCTGCGCTGCGAAAAATAGAACCGACATTCCAGGCCGAGCGGATATTATCGAGCAGGGCCTCGATGTCGGGAGTCTGCCCCGGCGTAGGCTCCTGCATGGGTCCG
>CAYUUJ010000394.1:0-3127 GCA_964447845.1 uncultured Anaerolineaceae bacterium | reverse complement strand
AAGCGCGCCGATATGATCCTGGTGCCCACCGAAAGTGCTCGAACGCGCGCTCTACACTACCATATGGCGCCCGATAAAATACGCGTGGTCGGCTTGCCGGTGGCGGACCGTTATTGCATACCCATCGGGGATCGGCGTGTGCCGCGCGAAAAACTCGGCTGGCCATTGGACAAACCGATCGTCCTGATGGTGGGCGGTGGAGAGGGGATGGGGCCGCTCGGCAGGATGGCGCGCGCAATCGATGAATCCGGCCTGGACGTTGCGCTGGTGATCGTGACCGGACGGAATCATCGTCTGAAAACGAATCTTGAATCACAAACCTGGGAGAATCCAACATTCATTTATGGGTTTACTCAGGAAATGCCGGAATTCATGCGGGCTGCAGATTTCATCGTGACCAAAGCGGGTCCCGGCACGATCGCCGAAGCGCTTAATGCGGATCTGCCGATCATCCTGTATTCCAAATTATCCGGACAGGAAGACGGCAACGTCACGTTCGTTGTGGATGAAGGCGCTGCGGCTTGGGCACCCAAACCGCAACTCGTTGTACGCGCACTCACGCGTTGGATCAGCCGCCCGGAAGAACGCGCCCGTGTGATAGAAAATTGCCGCCGCCTGGCGCGGCCTCAAGCGGCGCGTTTGATCGCGCGCGTCATCGGCGAACAGTTGCATTTAAACGAAGGGGTATAATTTCTGAATGCCCATCCTGGACGATCACAGCATTGATTTTTTCAGCCGCAGTCCCGATCAAACGCGCAGGGTGGGCATGCGATTGGGCAGCGCCTTGCAGACCGGTGATGTGATCTGCCTGCAAGGTGAATTGGGTGCGGGCAAGACTACTTTCGCACAAGGCGTCGCACAAGGCTGGGGATCGCTGGATCCCGTGTCCAGCCCGACCTTTATTCTTGTGAACATGTATCGGCGCGCGGACGGCCGGCAACTTTTCCATATGGACGCCTATCGTCTCGACTCGACCGCCGAAGCCGAGGAACTCGATCTCGATTCCATGCTCGCGCAGGGCTCGCTGTTGGTCGAATGGCCGGAGCGCATGGAAAATTTGATCCCGCGCGATCGCATGTGGCTGAACTTCGAATATCTGGACGATGAACAACGCCAGATGCGCATCCACTCCAGGGGTCCGCGCTCGGATGTATTGCTGACCGAACTGCGCCAGTCCGTGTTTGGGGCAAGTTAATGCTGCTGGCTGTGGATACCTCAACTGCGCAGATCGGGTTGGCGCTGTATGATGGGAACCAGGTGTTGGGTGAACTGAGCTGGACGAGCCATCAGCACCATACCACTGAACTGGCTCCGGCCCTGGCTGGACTATTGGCGCATGCCGCGATGACGATGGACCAGGTCAGCGCTTTGGGTGTGGCCATCGGACCGGGTTCATTCACCGCCCTGCGGGTGGGACTGGCGTTCGTGAAAGGTGTGGCCCTGGCGCGGCGTTTGCCGCTGGTGGGCATACGCACGCTGGACGTCCTGGCGGCGCCGCAACCCATGTCGCGCATGTTCCTGGTCGCGGTGGTGCAGGCGGGGCGCGAGAAGCTGGCCGCAGGCTGGTACAAAGCCGGGAAGAACGGCTGGCAGCCCCAGGGCGAGGCGCGCGTCGAAACGATCAAATCGCTGGCCGATTCGATCACCAGTCCGACGATCATTTGCGGCGAACTCAATTCCGAACAGCGTCAAAGATTGAAACGCAAACGTGCCAACGTAACTTTGGCTTCGCCAGCACAGTCTGTGAGGCGCCCCGCGATCCTGGCGGAATTGGCGTGGCTGCGCTGCCAGGCGGGCAAAGTGGATGACCCCGCTTCGCTTGCGCCGATCTATCTGCATACGGCTTGACTTGTGCCGGGATCAGCATAAAACGTTGGAACGTTCGAATCACTTAATGCCTTCGGCAGGACAGGCCGTGCAAACCATTATTCGTAAGATGCAGATCGAAGATCTCGAGCAAGTGGTGGCCATTGATCAGGCATCCTTCAGCCTGCCATGGCCGGCGCGTTCCTTTCGTTATGAAGTGCTGGAAAATCCAGCGGCACGCAACTGGGTGGCGGAGAGCGAAGGCCGTGTAGTTGGAATGATCGTGTTATGGTTTATTGTGGATGAGGCTCACATCGCCACGCTGGCCACACATCCCGAATTCCGGCGGCAGGGCATTGCGCAGCAGATCCTGATCCATGCACTACAGTCAGCGGCGGGCGAGGGCGCGCACAGGTCATTCCTGGAAGTGCGTGCAGGCAATCTGGCGGCGCAAGCCATGTATCGGAAGTATGGCTTCGTGGAAGATGGGCGCCGGCAGGCGTATTACAAGGATAATGGCGAGGGTGCGATCCTGATGTCGTTGGCCGATATTAACAACGCAGCGCTGGAGCGCTTCGTTGGAGGTTGAATGAGCGCTGAAGAACAGCTGGCCGTGATCGCTGAAGAAGTCTCGGCATGTATAAAGTGCGCTCTATATCATTCGCGCAAGAAAGCCGTGCCCGGTGAAGGACCGGCGAATGCCGAGATCATGTTCATCGGGGAAGGCCCGGGCTTTCACGAAAACGAGCAGGGACGCCCGTTCGTGGGCGCGGCCGGCCAATTCCTGGACCAGTTGTTGGCGCAAGCCGGATTGAAACGTTCGGAGGTGTGGATCGGCAACGTGGTCAAGTGCCGGCCTCCAGGTAACCGGGACCCGCAGCCGGAAGAGCTTACCGCCTGCGATCCATATCTCGAGCGGCAGATCAAAGCCATTAATCCGAGTATTATTGTCACCCTAGGGCGGTATTCGATGGGCAAGTTCATGAAGGGCGCCAAGGTCAGCACGGTCCACGGACAGATGCGAAAGATCGGCGACCGCTACGTGATCCCCATGTTCCATCCGGCCGCGGCTCTGCATCAAGCCTCGCTCAAGCCGGCCATCATGGCGGACTTTGCAAAGTTACCTGAGTTATTGAAGCAGGCGCGCGCCGGGCTGGGGAAGTCGACGCAAGAACAGGCCAGCCCGGCGATCGTAAAGGAAGAGCCGAAGCAATTGGATCTGTTTTAGTGATGATCGAGACTCGAATATCGTAATTCACGGAACTCATGACCATAAAAGAATCTCTGATCAAAAAATTAAAGGAAAAGCAGGCGCGTGTGG
>CAYUUJ010000393.1:0-3128 GCA_964447845.1 uncultured Anaerolineaceae bacterium | reverse complement strand
ACCATCAATCGGTATCGGCTGGTCTCACTTTGGTCCGGAAAGATCGCCTGCAAATAGGCCAGATGATAGACTTTTTCTGCCCCGCTCTGGCGAACCGGGGAGGCTGCCGGATAGGCGAACATACCCGTCTGTGACGCGAGGCGGACCCCGGTGTTATTTTCCAGAGAGGATGCCGATAGGTCAAAATAAGGTGACTCTTCATCCGTGACCGGGGCGGGGGCAGGCGCATGCGTGACGATGAAGAGTGTTTTCCCATCTGATCCCCATGCAAGGCCCGGTATCCAGGCCCAATCGCTGTGTGTATTAAGTGGTGTGATGTCCAGCATCGGTTTTAGATAGCCACCGTCTTGATCCACGAGCCCAATCCCATCCGGGCGAGCGTATGCCAGCCGGCCATCTGCAGAAAAGGCAAACGAAGTACCCCACCAGCCATAGACCCCGCCGCTGCTCGCATCCAGGACTTTTCGCGGAGAACCCCCCGTAATGCTGACCCGCCATAGATCGTTGTTGGCCTGCCAGCCAGGAGCGGTAATGCGCGGTTCAACGGTGGAATAGGCCACTGAATTTGTGCCCGGGATCCAGCCCGCAAAATGAACCACGTTGTACGCCCCCAGCCATTGCGGGGTTGGATTCGTATTCATGGTACGCAGAACCCAAAGCGTGTTAATTTCCACGTCAGCCGGTTTCTTGGATTCGCGTGTAAAAATCAGGTATTCGCCATTCGGCGAAAGTGAGAATACATATCCATCCAG
The DNA here is from genome assembly GCA_964447845.1 of uncultured Anaerolineaceae bacterium. GTDB lineage: Bacteria > Chloroflexota > Anaerolineae > Anaerolineales > Villigracilaceae > DASXQN01. Next base: position 2,376 of record CAYUUJ010000393.1, on the reverse strand, counting down.
GTCACCGGTGCTGACCAGCAAACTTCGATTCGCAGTAGAGGTGTCCATCATCCAAGCGTTGCCGCCAGCCAGATAGACCAGCACCCCGGGTATGGTTAACGGCGTGAAAGACGTCTGTGCGCCCACCATCACGATCTCCGGCGTAGTTTCCTGCAGAATTACAGTTTTCACCACTGTCTTGGCTGTCTCTACGCCATCCTCCAGGATCAGCCGATAGGTGATTTCTTCCTGTCCGTTTGTGCCTGGCTGGACCAGGTGTGTCTCGCCCTCAGGCAAGGACTCGTTTCGGACGGTCTGTCGTTCAAATGGGAGTATCACAATTTCAGTTTGAAATTCCTCTATGACGCGCGTGAGCTGTATGCTGTCACCATCCGCCAACACGGTGTAGAACGGAGGTTGGGCCCGATCCAGTTCTCCGACGGCCACCCCGGCCTCCTGGAGCGCTTGCAAGACAGTCGCACCGGCACTAACGCGTTCGGACCGGGTTCCGCTATCGGATGTAATGCTGATCGTGATCTCACCGCCTAGTTGTGGTGTTCGGCAACCAGCCAGTAACAGCGAAAATGCCAGGAGCAAGTTCAATAAACTCGAGATTGAGCCGCCGCGTTGAGCTATTCGAATGAATGGCGAGGTAGTGCGAGGCGATCGGAGATCGGTCATGAGTCGCTCTGGTATAATCCCAACGATTTACTTAACGCGTCCACTAATCGTCATCATTCCATCCGTGATCGTGATGCTTTCAATGCGAAAGCCGGTGGCGATCGGACCAAGCGTTCCGGTATACGCCTCTGCGACGACAGCGCTAATAGCAGCATTCAAACCCTGCGGCGCGGGAAACGGGCCGAAGTCAGCCGAGGCCACCTCGATTTTTGGTTGTCCGATTTCATCGACGCCCACATTGATAATGATGGCCACGTTGGCTACAAAGATGCTGCGCTGCGCCTTACCAAACAATTGCATCTGACCATTCCTCAAGAGGATTTGAGGTTCGGTCATCAACGGCTGGGTTTGTGATGCCAATTTAGCAGCCAGCAGGGAGGTCAGTTGACTCTCATTGATTTGCAGGGTAACTGCGCCGGTTGTGGCCGCGGCTTCGATGGCCTGTCTGAGTTGTTCTTTTATGCCTTCGGCAGCTTCGGTCGAAACGGGTACCGGAGGAATCGGAAGATCCGGCCCGCCTACAAACAACGTGCAGGCAAGTGAAGCCAGGGTCATTATTAGAAGAAAATGGTGGAATGTATATCTTTTATGCATGATTTATTTCAGTCCTAAATTTTCGGAGCAATTATAGCATGAGCGACTCTCAACCTTTGGAACTATCCCTGGCCGCGCAATTGGAGGCGATGTTATTCGTCGCAGCTGAACCCGTGGCGACCGCACAATTGGCGATCGCTCTTGAAGTTCCTGCCGCGGCGGTGGAGCGAGCGTTGACGGAACTTGACGAATCTCTCCGGACCCGCGGCCTGCGTCTACAACAACACGCGGGACGTGTCCAATTGACTACCGCGCCCCAATTGGCGGATTTGATCGAAAGGTTTCTGGGCTTGGAAGTGACGACCCATTTGAGCCGCGCTGCGTTGGAGACCCTGGCGATCATCGCCTATAAGCAGCCCGTCACGCGCCCACAAGTAGACTCAATCCGAGGTGTGAACAGCGACGCCATGCTGAAAAGCTTGCTTAATAAAGGATTGATTTTGGAGACCGGCCGGACCGAAGGTCCGGGACGGCCGATCCTGTATTCCACAGCGCCGGAATTTTTGCAGCACTTCGGAATTAATTCGATCGTCGACCTGCCTGCGCTTCAATTGCAAGAAGCCGAAGCGGGTGATGATCACGATGAAATGCTCAAAGGCTAACCTCCACGGGTTTAGGAATATTCAAAAATGATCGAGCGACTACAGAAAGTCCTGGCTCAGGCCGGCTACGGCTCGCGGCGTGCGTGCGAGCTGGTCATCTCTGCCGGCCGGGTGCGTGTTAATGGAGCGCCGGCTGTGCTTGGCCAGAAAGCCGATCCATTTCTCGATAAGATCACGGTCGATGGCAGACCGATCAAAGCGGCAGAGGCGATGGTCTATGTAGCGTTACACAAGCCGCGCAACGTGCTTTCTACTGTTGAGCGTGAGCCTGGCGATCATCGGCAGACAGTACGCGACCTGGTCGATCTACCGGAGCATCTTCACCCGGTGGGCAGACTCGATTTTGACAGCGAAGGTCTGGTCCTGATGACCAATGATGGTGAACTGACAAACCGGCTTACCCATCCGCGCTTTGGGCACGAAAAGGAATATCGGGTGCTGCTGGCGCGCCGTCCGGACGATGAACAATTGAAGACCTGGCGCCGAGGCGTTGTATTGGAAGACGGTCATAAAACTGCAC
>CAYUUJ010000392.1:0-3137 GCA_964447845.1 uncultured Anaerolineaceae bacterium | reverse complement strand
TGATGTAATAAAGACCCGGGAGATTCTTTCATAAGGCGGCCTGCTCGGGCCGCCGTTTTCATTGATATAATCCCCCCGACTTTGCAGGAGGAGAACCCCATGCCCAATCGAGAAATTTATCTGTTATCCCCGCGTGCCCTCAGCCCGGAGACCATCGCCGTGGCCTTCGCCAGGACCTCGCGCTCGCCGTTGTCGTTTCGCGATATCGCCGCCGAGTTGAGCGATGAGAAATCGGCGCAATTCCATGAGAAGTGGGTGGTGGGATACGGGCATGCCTCGGTGGCCGAACACGCTGTCCTGCATATCGCCCTTGAGAACGTCTCGCGCGTGGCGATCGAAACGATCGAAGCCAATCGCCTGGCCTCCTACACGGAAAAATCCACCCGCTATCAAAAATGGGGACCCGATGATTTCACGGTCCCGCCTGAGCTGGAAGGCCATCCGCTCAAGGACGATTTCATCCAAACCTGCCGATTTTTGTTCCAGGCCTACGCGGACTCGATCGCGCCGGTGCGCGCCCTGATCGAGAAAAAGACCCCGCATAAGGAGAATGAAAGCGACGAAGCCTGGGACCGGCGCGTCCGCTCGCAATATGTGGACACCTGCCGCTTCATCCTGCCGGCAGCCGCCAACGCCAACGTCGGCATGACCGCCAACGCCCGTGTGCTGGAGAATGCCATCCGCAAGATGCTCTCGCATCCGCTGGCCGAAGTGCGCCAGATCGGGGAAGAGGTGAAGGCCACGGCCATAACCGAGGTGCCGACGCTGGTCAAATATGCGGATGCCGTTCCTTATCTGACCGAAACAAGCTCGGAATTCGATAATCGAAAATCGATATTCGATAATCGTAAATCGAAAATCGTAAATCAAAAATCGAATGAATGGTGCACTCTTGTTGATTACGACCGCGACGGTGAGAACACTGTGCTTGCGGCGGCTTTGTATCGATTTGGAGAAATGTCCTTTGCGGAGGCGCTTCAGTATGTGAATGATCTTTCCGACGCCGAACGCGAAACACTGGCCGCATCCCTGCTGTCACGGCTGGGCGAACATGACATGCCTTTGCGCGAATTGGAATATTGCACGTATACGTTCGACCTGGTGATGGATCAAGGCGCGTACGCCGAGTTCAAACGGCATCGCATGATGACGCAGACGCCGCAGAGGCTGACGACCCGGCTGGGATACGCGGTCCCGCGTCTGATCACGGAAGCCGGCCTGGGGTCCGCGTATGAGGCGGCCATGGACAAGGCGGCAGAAACTTTCGAAAAGCTTCATCAAGTTAATCCGGATGTCGCCCAATATATTGTCCCCAATGGTTATAACCGGCGCGTGCTGGCTTTGTTCAATTTGCGCGAGGCTTACCACTTCTGCCAGTTACGAGCCGCCAGGAATGCCCACTTCTCGATCCGCAGGGTGGCGCGGCGCATGCATGCCGAGATGACCCAGGTTCATCCTTTACTGACCCGCTACATGCAACTGCCCGAAGAGACCCTGCAAGCCGTGGAAGAGGGGTATTTTTCCGGGCTGTGAGAAATAAAATTTGTGATTTTTGCCGGAAGAACACCAGTACCTTCGGGATTTCAGATTTTAGATTGATAGCTGATTTGGTCTGATTCACTCCCAAATCAGCTATCATTAACAAATGACCGACTCGTACAACAGAGTCGGTCATTTGTTAATAAATCAGTGAAATCCGCCGAAGGACCCGTGGCAAAGCTCTTTTATCGCTAATCGTCCTCATCCTCTTTTTCGATCCCAAAGATCTTATCGATACTTTCAAGGACCTCGGGGATAAGTTTCGGCGTAACTTCGACCGCCTTCATATTTTCATGGACTTGTTCCACGCGGCTGGCGCCGGTGATGACTGTGCTGACATTTGGATTCTTCAGGCACCATGCGATGGCAAGCTGCGCAAGCGTGCAACCCAGTTCTTTTGCAACATGCTCAAGCGCCGACACTTTATCGAGTTTATTCCGATCGGTTACGTGCCCGTGCAGCCAGTCGTAGCCTTTGAGGGCTGCGCGGCTGTCCACGGGGATACCCTTGCCGTATTTACCGGTCAGGAGACCAGAGGCCAACGGACTGAATATGGTGGAACCGTAGCCGTAGTCCTTGAACAGCCGCGCATATTCCTTCTCAAATCGCTTGCGTTCAAAGAGATTGTAGAGCGGCTGCTCCATGACGGGTTTGTGCAGGTGATGGCGCTCGGCGATCTCGAGGGCGGCCACGATCTCACCGGCCGACCATTCAGAGGTACCCCAGTACAACGCCTGGCCGCGTTCGATGATATTGTGCATTGCCCATAGCGTCTCTTCGATGGGCGTGGTTTGGTCGGGGCGGTGACAGAAGATCAGGTCCACATACTCGAGCTGCAAGCGCTGCAGCGAACCGCGAATGCCCTCGATCAGGCGTTTCCGGTTGAGCGTATTGCCCTCGTTGACGCCTTCATGCAGTCCCCAGAAAAACTTGGTCGAGACCAGATAACTGCTGCGCCGCCAGCCCAATTGTTGGAGCGCGGCACCCATCACTTCCTCGGATTTCCCACTGGCATATACTTCGGCGTTGTCGAAAAAATTCACGCCGGCATCGTAAGCGACGGACATCATATCCACCGCGGCTTTTACGTCCACTTGATTGCTGAATGTGACCCATGAACCAAATGATAGCTCGCTCACGCGGATCCCCGCGCGACCCAAATGACGGTATTCCATATTGCCTCCAGAGTTGTTGTAAACTATCCAGCCTAAATTATGAGTTTCTCAACACAAAGTCACGAAGCCTTGAAGACACCAGGAGAAATACTTTTTGTGGCATAGTGCCTTTGTGACTTCGTGGTGAGTTTCCCGACAGGTTCAAAGAGAATTATAACGTGCCCATGTTACAATCGCGGCCATGAAAATCGTTGTTTTGTTTTTTGTTTTTTTGTTATTAAGTAGTTGTGCCGCTCCTTCCGCGACTTCAACATCTCAAGCGACCGCCCTGACCCCATATTCCACCGGAACCTCCAGTCCGCTTCCCGCGGGACCGACCGGCCTGGTCGCCGCTGAAACACCGCTTCCCAGCCCGACGCCTTTCACATACACCGTGCAAACGGGCGATACGATGAGCGAGATCGCCGAACGATTTAGCGTCTC
>CAYUUJ010000391.1:0-3137 GCA_964447845.1 uncultured Anaerolineaceae bacterium | reverse complement strand
GTTATCCATGTATAAAAGACCCTTGTGGTCTTCTATTTTAACTCCATCTACGTACGGAAAAATGTCAGAAAGTTTGCTATTCGTTCTCCCCATTGGCTGGGAAACAACAGCTTTCTAAACTATGACGATGCCTACCCCCTGGAGTGTACCGGACAATTGTGAAGGAACCATGAAGGCAGAGTGCAGGCATCCCGGCTGGCAATCGCCATGGCTTAACATCCCGTTCATGTTTCTTGGATATAATCCTGCCGATGTTTTCCAGGATCGTATATGTCATCGAGTGGGTCTGCTTTGTCGTAATCTGGGCCGTGCTGCTGACTCAAAGTGCTCCGCCACCCACCGACGAAGTCGAACGGGTCCGGGCGTATACCCGCCAGATCGAATTCAATTACATTAACTGGATGACGGATGCGCTGGGTATCAAACTCCGGCAAGGGGCGGCCGGCATACCGAATTATATGGATCGCGCTTCCCGCAAGGAAGCCGTTATGGAATATTTGCGTGTCACACAACGCATCCTGGAGGGCGAAGCGGTTCTAAATCAGATCTACGCGGATGGCACGATCACGGACAAGGAGTCCGCTTCACAAACCGTTCGGGCAGAACTCTCCGCCTTGTATGATCGTCAGGCGGATATTACCCCGCTGGCAGAAGCCGTTATGCAAGAGCAAGTCACACAGATCGCGGCCGAGCAGAGCCTGACCGCCCTGGGCCAGCCCATCCCATCCGTCCTTTATCATTCGAGCGCTGTGCCGAACGCGTTGATCGTCTCGCGCCGCGATCGCATCGAACAGATCGCCAACCTTTCCCTCACGACGGATCTGACAATCGACCAGGAGGCAGAACTCGAGTCGCGCGTGGACGAAGGCCTGGATGTTTCATCCCTGATCGTGCCGATCGGCGGTGTAGGTGTGTACCCCACGATGGTGATGCACAGCACGTCCCTGACTTGGCTGATCGAAACCATCGCCCACGAATGGACCCACAATTACCTGACGCTGCGTCCGCTCGGGATCCTGTATGAGTCGACGCCCGAATTGCGCACCATGAACGAGACGACCGCCTCGATCGCCGGAAAAGAGATCGGGGAACTTGTATTGGAACGCTTTTATCCGGAAATGGGAACCGCCTCTGCTCCGGCCCTCGGCCTGATCGCCTTCCCTCAAGATCATCCTGACCCAGGCGACTTGCCTCGTCCGCCCTTCGACTTCCGCGCCGAAATGAATGAGACGCGCGTGACCGTCGATGCTTTGCTGGCGGATGGAACGATCGAGGAGGCTGAATCCTACATGCAGGATCGACAGCAGATATTTCTGAGGAACGGTTATCTATTACGCAAGATCAACCAGGCTTACTTTGCCTTCTATGGCGCGTATGCGGATGTGCCGGGTGGCGCAGCAGGTGAAGACCCGGTCGGGCCGGCGGTGCGCACTTTGCGTGAACGGAGCGAATCGCTGGCGGATTTCATTAATCGCATGTCCTGGATGGCGAGCTTCGAAGATTTACAGGAAGCGTTGGAAGCCAATTAATTTGTATTCGTCTTCGGTCGCCTGGGCGAAGCGCGTGTGCCCGCATGGGCGGCTTCGCCCCTGCAAGATCTGGGCTCCCACAGGATTACACTAACTAGAGGAAACATGAACCTAAAACTACTCATTTTGTTTGCATTCGCCTTTATTCTCACAGCTTGCGCAGCACAACCCCCAGAAACACCTCCGTCCACTGTCGAACCCGTCGTTGAGACTTCCACTCCCACCGCTGAGGTCGGTTGTTCGATCATCAATGCAGGGCCGACTCCCACCATTATCTCCATCATTCCCGACGCAAGCGCGACCGATTTCTCAACGGGTCCCGCGGACGCCACGGTCACGATCGTCGAATATTGCGATTTTCAGGCGCCGATCTGTCAGTCCATGGCAGCCGTAATGAGCAATGTCGTCTCGGATCATGCTGAGGACGTACGATTTGTATTTCGCCCGGTGCCTTTATTGGGTCAATTGGACAAAACGGAGCTGGCCATCCAGGCGGTCATCGCCGCGGATGAACAGGATCACTTTTGGGAAATGTATAACATCCTGTTCCAGAAAAATGACGAGTGGGCGGAATTGACTCCTGCGGCATTTGAAACCTGGTTGAAACAGGAAGCCATCGACGCCGGGCTTGACGGGACTCAATTCTCGGTGGCGCTGAAAAGCGTCGAAACGGTGAACCGGATGAAGTCCATGTACGAAACGGCGCGCAATATCGGTCTGCAGGCCGTACCGCTGCTGGTCATCAATAGCGAGCCGCAGCCTTCCTTCGCCATCGATTACAACAGCATCGAATCCACCATCAGTTTGATAGCCCTTTCCGACCGGCAATTTACCGAGTGTCCGCCGTTCTCGATCGACCCCGCCAAAGAATACATAGCCACGCTGCATACCGGGAAAGGCGATATCGTATTGCAGCTTTTCCCGGATAAAGCGCCCTTGGCCGTGAACTCGTTTGTGTTCCTGGCGCGGCAGGGCTGGTTCGACGGTGTAACCTTCCACCGCGTGCTGCCCGGCTTCATGGCACAGACCGGTGACCCGAGTGGCAGCGGCCGCGGCACGCCCGGATATTTTTTCAATAACGAGATCGATCCCACGCTGAAATATGATCGGGCCGGACTGGTGGGCATGGCGAACTCCGGACCGGATACGAACGGCAGTCAATTCTTCATTACGTTTGGTCCTGCGCCGCATCTGGACGGTGGTTATACGATCTTCGGCGAGGTACTAACGGGGATGGATGTGCTCGAACAACTCACGCCGCGCGATCCGGAACAGGCCAATCAACCCATCGGGGATACGCTGATCAGCGTGGAGATCGAAGAGCGGTAAAACATATCATTGCGAGTTTTCGAGAAGCAATCCCCAAATTCATAGAGGAGATTGCCACGTCGCGGCTTCGCCGCTCCTCGCAATGACATGCACTAACGGGGTAAAATACATGTATGCCATGGACTCCCTCCTCAACAATAGCTCATGCAGGCGACCTGATCCAACTGGTGGGCTTGCGCCACAAACATTTCATCCTGACTCTTAACGCAGGCGCGGAATTTCAAACTCACCGCGGCGTCCTGCAACACGACGCCTTGATCGGCCAGCCGTGGGGTACCC
>CAYUUJ010000390.1:0-3145 GCA_964447845.1 uncultured Anaerolineaceae bacterium | reverse complement strand
GATAGGCGCCGCGTACTTTGATCACGGGCTGCACGTGCAGCGGATCGCCATCCGATTCAACCGCCGCCCCGTCGTGGACGGCCCAGACTTCGAGTTTATCGGAAGTGTCCACAAAATGCTCACCTTCAAAATATCCCGTGCTGTGTTTAAGCATGGCCAGCGCTTTGTCCACACCGACGATCACCGTTTTGCCGATCCGGCGTGTGAACCACTGCATTTCCACTTCGATGTTGCCGACCGCGATATTTTCAGGGGATACGCCTGCGGGTAGATTGTGATGATCGCCACCATATGTGTAGCCTTCCGAGGCCAGGGCGGTCAGCACACGGTTGATATTCTCGAAGTATTTATCCGAGTACCAGCCGTGCCGCATGCGCTCGATATCCAGCTTGAAGGCTTCGTTGGTTAGTCGTTTTTTATCGAAAATCGACATTGGAATTCCTGTATGAGAGTGTTTCGGCAGGCGTGGCTCAAAAATCGGTTCTAACCACAGATGAACGCAGATAAAAGTGATGATTTTGTGAACGGCAGATTTTTGCACTTGATTTGAGGCAAGTGCATTTATCAAAACCTAAGAGTTCATCTGTGTTGATCTGTGGTGAATTATTACTTAGAGAAATTCTCCAGGAAAGAGTCGGTAGATTTCACAAGATGCATACCTGCCTCCGCAAAGCCCGCGAAGGCTTCATCTGCCGCCTCAGTGAAATCCGCTCCTGGGACAACGACCGGCGAGGTGCAATCCTCAAGCAGGTAGACTTTTTTGGCCAGCGCCGGGTCAATTTTGCGAAGATCGTACAGCAGATCGCTGATCGTCCAGGCTACGCAGTGGCTTTTAGCCTGCCCGGCGATGATCAGCGCATCCACAACTTTCAGCTCTTCCGCGAATTTCGGGTTGTGTTTCCCAAGCACTTCGCCTTTCGGTCCCTTGGTCACTTCCGGCCCGATGACCGAGTAATGTTCCGTGAATGGCTGGTTCCCTTTGATCTCGAAATCGGGCTGTGAAAGCCGCGCCATGGAATGGAAGAAAACCGCTTCCTCCACGGAAGAGACCAGCGAATGCCCGATGCCGCCCAGCATGGCGTGATATGGCCAGATGGTCAGAGCATACTTGCCGCGCTTTTCCAGCTTATCCGCGTAGAAGATCATCATCTCCTGGCCGTAATCAGGATTGATCTTGAAACGAGGAGCCAGGGCAGGGTTGAATGTCCATTTGCCGGATTTCAATTCGTCTGCATGAATGAGTGTGTATGGTGCTGGATGGTTTCCATTGGAATCAACGAAGAAAATCGCATGAAAGACCTGCATCAGTTGATGGGTATCCATGGTGGCGGTGATCTTCGTGATGCGACCCAGGTGCCGATAGATGAATTCACACAGGCGGCGATTATCCTCCACGGCGCCTGTGCCACTGCGCCCGGCCACAAAGAGCTCAAAGTCCGGCATGCAAAACGTGTTCTGCACATCCACCAACAGGAGCGAGATGAGTTTCGGGTCCGACTCAGCAGGCTCAAGCTTGTGTTGCAGCGCCCAGTCCGCGGCTTGCTTGGCCTTGTCCTCGTAGGGCACTCGCCAGACCGTACCCACTTTGGAGGGGTCAAAAAAATCCGGGATCGGGAGTTGGGATGGGTTGCTCATGGAGTCTTCTTTTTGTTATCTTCGTGAGGTAGAATAGCCAATAGTAAGCAGTGATTTTACGCCCAGGTTGGCCCGTGTCAAGTGGAGCGGAATCCCCACAGCGGGGGATTGGAAAGGCCGAAGACCTGCCCGTATACTTCTGTGAATCCTATATCCGAAACTTCATAAGGAGAACTATCTAATGAAGAAAGTCTTGTTTGCCGTATCGCTCCTGATCACCGCCAGCCTGGCCTGCAATGCCCTGACAGGCGGGTCAGATCCCGGGCCATCCCCTGAACCTGGTCAACCTGAAGAGCCCACCACCCAGGTTTTATATCAGGAAGATTTTTCCGACCCGAACAGCGGCTGGCCGGAAGCCGCGGATGCCGATAAAGCCGCTGCCTATCAGGACGGCCAATACCTGATGCAGGCCTTCACTGCCAGCCAGGATGTTTGGGCGCATCCGGGCGAGAGTTTTTCGGATGTGAGCATCGAGGTGGATGCTACCAAGTTCAGCGGTCCCGACAACAACGATTTCGGGATCATCTGCCGCTTCGTGGATGACAGCAACTTCTATTTCCTGATCGTCGCCAGCGACGGGTTCCAGGTGATCGGGAAGTACGATAACAATGAGATCGTCTATCTCTCGGCGGACGAGATGCAGGTCAGCGATGCCGTGAAACAGGGATCGGCCACCAACCACCTGCGCGCGGACTGCGTCGGATCCACGCTGACCCTGTATGTCAACGGACAGCAAGTGTCCAGCGCGACAGATACATCCTTCACCAGCGGGGATATCGGTCTCACCGTCGGCACCTTTGCCGATCCCAACGCGGCGGTCACGTTCGATAACTTTGTGGTCTTCGAGCCGCGATAGAAAAGCAAAAAACAAAAAGCTAACAGCTAAAAACAAAAACGGCCCCGTAAATTTTGTGGCCGTTTTTGTTTTTCTTTATTGTCTTTTGTTTTTCTTCTTCCCGCCATGAAAACTGGTGACTGTAACGGCGTGGATCGTGCAGAAGCGCGGGTCGAGCAGTCGTGAGCGGATACGGGCGTCCATCTCATCCAGCGAGTCGGATGTGGTGATCACGGTCGGCAGTTCTGCGTTGTAGCGATAGTTGAACAACTGATAAAGCTTCTCGCGCACCCAGGGAGTCATGGACTGCGTGCCCAGGTCATCCAGCACCAGCAGCGAAGCGGTGCGGATCTCGTCGAAGCGGCGGTCGAAGGTCACGTTGCTGTTCGGGCTGAAGGTGGCGCGTAAATGGTCCAGCAGATCGGGGACCATCACGAACAACGGCGGGTCGCCCAGGCCAGCCCGATAATTGGCGATCGCAGCGGCCAGATGCGTCTTGCCCGAGCCGTAGCCTCCCATCAGCACCAGCCAGCCCTTGGGTTTTTCCGCGAAGGTATGCGCGGCCTTGAGCGCTTTTTGCAGGGACTTGGCTTCATCCGGATCCAGTCCGTGGGTGCCACGGTCATCGAACGACCCGAAGGTCTTGCTGGACATTAAATCCAAAGATGACAATTC
>CAYUUJ010000389.1:0-3153 GCA_964447845.1 uncultured Anaerolineaceae bacterium | reverse complement strand
GGGCCGCGGTGAATAGGTGAAGACGTGCCCGCCCGCAAAATCCATCTCACGGACGAAATTCAGCGTCTCTGCGAACTCAGCGTCCGTTTCGCCGGGGAAGCCGGCGATGAGATCGGTTGTTATCGCCGCTTCGGGCAGGACCTGCCGGGCGGCGGAAACCAGCCCGCGGAACGATTCCGGGGAGGTCTTACGCGCCATGCGTTTTAGCGTGGACCCGCATCCGCTTTGCAAAGGCAGGTGCAGATGGGGCATGAGGCGTGCGTCATCCCATAATGAGAAAAATTCAGCATCCAGATCCCATGGCTCGAGCGACGAGAGACGCAAGCGCGGGGTATCCGTTTCACGCAAAATGGCAACCACCAGGTCGCGCAGATGCATTCCAAATTCCTGTCCCCAGGAGCCGAGATGCACGCCCGTCAGCACGATTTCCTTGGCGCCGCCTGCCAGCGAGAACTCAATATCTTCAATCACATCCGCCAACAGACGACTGCGTCCCGCGCCGCGCGCCACGGTCGTGATGCAAAAAGTACAGTGATTGTCACAACCATCCTGTACCTTGATGAAGGCGCGCGTACGACGATGCAATCCCGGGAGGGGTTCACGACTTATGGGTTCAAGATCGAACGTCGAAGGTCGAACGTCCAAAGTATCTGCAACTAAAAAATCTTTGCGGTCGTTTTGCACCACACGCGAAACACCTGGAAGCGACGCAGCCTGCTGCGGCTGCAGCGTAGACCAGCATCCTGTTGCTACGATCTGATCGACCCCCGCGCGAGCGATCTGGCGGATCCTGCCCCGCGAAACCGAAGCGGCATCGTTCGTCACCGCACAGGTATTAACCACAGCCATGTCCGCCCGTTCGGCGGAGGCCACGATCTCATGCCCCTCAGCGCGGAACTGGCGCGCCATGCTTTCGATCTCACTTTGATTGAGTCGGCAGCCGATGGTTTCCAGGAAGACTTTCATTGGTTAGAGAACAGAGATCAGAGAGTAGAGAGTAGAGAGTGGAGGATTAGAGAGTAGTGGTTTGAGGAAAAACTGTTCTCTACTCTTTAATCCTCCTCCCTCTATGGCTGTATCACCACAAAATTGTCGAAGATCATGTCCACCCCGGGTTGACCGAACGTCCCGGTCACCAGACCGACATCCCCTTGCGTGAGGGTCCCATCCTGCGCGGAGGTCACCTGTTGCGCGTTGACGTAGAAGGTCAATTGATCGCCCACGCAATCGGCGCGCAGGTGATTAATATTCACTCCGGTGTGAATGGCAGGGCTGGACTCCATCTCGCTCTGACCCAGCAAAATGGCCTGGCCATCTTTGAAGATGCCGATCCCATAATAACCATCGTGAGTGATCATGAAAAAATAATAGTCGGCACCGCTGTATCTGCAGATCAGCCCGGCACGATTTTCTTCCGGTCCGCCCAGCTTGCCGGCGTCCACTTCGAGGCGCACATCTCTGAATGACTTGTGTGGGGTCGACCAGAAGTTGGTATCCAGCGCATTGACCAGCATGCGATAGCCCGCCGCATCGTAGTCCATCACGCCTTCGGCGGTCTGCAGGCGATCCCAGCCGCTGGAGGCGCTGGAGAAATCGTCCTCGAACAGGATCGTGCCACTGGGCGGATCCGTGGGTTGCGAGATTGGAGGAACAACAGACTGACAGGCCAGACTGGCAATAACTAAAACAAAAAGCAAAAGGACAAAACGGGGCATGAAGAAATTTTATCAGATTTATTTATTTTTCCTGCCTCTATATGAGCCTTGCCCGAAAAACAGTTCGGAACGCGAAAGGCGTGAATAGCGCGAATAGCGCCAAAATTTATCCTGATTTTCGCGTAATTCGCCCTTTCGCGTAATTCGCGTTAAGTTTCCCCACAAATATTGCGCACCTCGTGAAGATCTTAAGGAAAATTTTGAGCCAATATTAGCTCGGCTTGCTGACCGAACGGTCCCGCAGGATCAAGCTCGCGCACGCGCAGCAAATGTTCATATGCCGCATCCCGATCTCCGGTCTGTAAATACACCAGGGCGATATGCAAATGCGCGGCAGGAAAATCCGGTGCGATCTCCAGCGCCGACAGCAGGGTCTGTTCAGCTGATAAAAATAATCCCGCACTCAGTTGGACCCAACCCAGCACGTCCAATGCCAGGGGATCGTCCGGCGCCAAATCGACGGCCTCATGCGCGGCGGGCAATCCCACTTCCTGAATCTGCACGTTGTATTCGGCACAAAATGTAGCCAGGAGTCGCCAGGTCGTTGCATCGCGCGGCGCCAACTCGGTGACGCGTTGATACACACCTAATGCAGAGACCAGGTCACCCAGGCGTGCGTATGTCTCGCCCAGCGCGATCTTCCAGGCAGGATTTTCAGGTTCGAGTTCGGCCGCGGCTTGATATTCGACCAACGCCTCACGATTATTCCCAACCCGTTTCCAGTACAAACCGCGCAAGGCGCGCACGATCACAGAGTTCGCATTCAGGGACAGTGCCCGATCAAGTTCTTCGCTCCCACCCTGACCGAGATGCTGTTTCGCCTCCCCCAGCCATGCCCAAGCCTCGGCGTTATCTGAGTCTTCACGGATGGCTTGATCGAACGCCTGCGCTGCCAGCGACCATTCAGACACCAGTCCAAGCCCGCGGCCGATGACCACGAGCCGTTCCGCCGGACCCGGCTGTAGGGTGGACAAATTCAAGGCCGTGCGCAGAGTCTGAACAACGGGATCAAATTCGGGGTCCAATCCGGAGGCGAGCTGCAGGTGGTCCAGTGCCAGCGCAGCGTCCGAAAGAGTCAGCAGCAAGCCGAGTCGATAATGAGCGGCTGCCTCGTCCGGGGCCAGCAACAGCTGATTTTGCAAAGCCGCGCGCTCGGATACCATATCATTCTTCGCTTCATAGATGGCTGCCAACCCGGCGAAGATCTCGGCAGAACCGCCATACTCTGAGAGCGCGGTTTGGTAGGTGTCCAGGGCCGCTTCAAGATCATTGACCTGCAGATAGGCCCGAGCCAGTGTCATTTGACCAGATTGTGAAAGAGGGATGCGGTCCCAGAGCAAACGGATGGTCTCTTCCGGTTTGCCCGCCAACAACGCATTTTCACCCGCCCGGGTCCACAGATCAGACCGCCAGATTAATCGTTTTGCAGCCGATTCGT
>CAYUUJ010000388.1:0-3163 GCA_964447845.1 uncultured Anaerolineaceae bacterium | reverse complement strand
CCTCCAGCACCATCAGCCGCTCGTGCGAGCCCGCCACCGTCCGCAGGCTGTTGGCCAGCTCGATGGTGCGCGTGATGCAGGTACTGAAACCCACGCAGTAATCGGTGCCGGGCACATCGTTATCCATCGTCTTTGGGATCGCCACGACCTTCACGCCCTCCTGGTACATGCGCACGCCGTAACTTAATGTGTCGTCGCCGCCGATGGGGATGAGCGTGTCGATGCCGAGGAAGTCGATATTCTTCAGCACATCCGGCGTCAGATCGTTAACTTCCGCGGTGTATTTGTCCCGCAAGTTTGCCGGCAATCGGTCCTGCCGCACCCTGGACGGGTTGGTCCGCGAGGTGTGTAGGAAGGTACCGCCGGTGCGGCCGGCTTTGTTGACGATCTCCTCGGTCAGCACCTGAAAGTTGTTGCTGTTATCGGCCTGCGCGTCGGGGATCGTATCGACCAGCCCGGCCCAGCCGCGGCGGATCCCGATCACTTTATAGCCTTCGCGCAAGGCACGGATGGTGACAGCCCGGATGGCAGGGTTGAGACCCGGCACATCGCCGCCGCCCGTCAGAATTCCGATCACGCCTGGTTTTCTTGCAGTCATAGTAAGCCTCGCATCAATTTCATGGATTTGTATCCCTGGTACCCGTAAGTGTTTATTGTATAACCCTGCTTGGCGCAAGGAGGCACGCTACTTTAAGGTACAATTGCGCCTGCAATTCGGGCAATTAACGCAATTTAATCTGATTTTTTTTATGGCAGCCAAATCTCTCACCCTCGGTGTGCTCTCCTCGGGCGGCGACGCCCCCGGCATGAACGCCGCCATCCGCTCCGTAGTCCGTACCAGCATGGCCAGGGATGCCAAAGTGATGGGCATCCTCAACGGCTATGAAGGGCTGATCAACGGCGAGTTCCGCGAGCTGGGCGCGCGCGATGTGGGCGGCATCCTGCGCCGCGGCGGCACCATCCTGCAGACCCGCCGCAGCGAACGCTTTAAAGATCCCAAGGGGCAGCGCGAAGCCATCCGCCGCATGAACGAAGCCGGGATCGATGCGCTGGTGGTGATCGGCGGCGATGGTTCCCTGCGCGGGGCGCACAAACTGGCGGCCCAGGGCATCAAGGTCATCGGCGTGCCGGCCAGCATCGATAACGACATCTGGGGCAGCGACATGGCGATCGGGGTCGACACGGCCCTCAACACTATAATGGAAGCAGTCGATAAATTACGGGATACAGCTTCGTCACACGGCCGGGCTTTCCTGGTGGAGACGATGGGCCGTAATTCCGGATACCTGGCCGTGATGGCGGGAATTGTGTGCGGCGCCGAGATCGTGTTGATGCCCGAGGTCCCAGTCACTGTGGACGAAGTAGCCCTGGCGGTTGAGGATGCATACCGGCGCGGCAAGAACCATGCGATCATCATCGTCGCGGAAGGCGCCAACCTTCAGACCTCCGAGCTGGCGCGCATGATCGATGAAATGGACGTGGGCTTCTCGACGCGCGTCACGATCCTGGGTCACATCCAACGCGGCGGCTCGCCCAGCGCCTTCGATCGTTTGCTGGCAGCGCGCATGGGGGTCAAGGCGGTGGAGGCCCTGCTCGAAGACCAGACCGACATGATGGTCGGTTTAAAAGGCATGGGCATTGTGACCATCCCCCTGGATGAGGTCACCAGCCACGCGCGTCCGGCCACGTTAAGCTATTACGAGATGTCGAAGATGCTGGCGCGTTAGGGCGCGTCGGGGATTCCAAACGCAAACCGCGGCGCTTTGACGCCGCGGTTTTTTCATTTTCAGGGGAGAATCCGCCCCCGGGAGACCGTTTCCACAGGTAACTTTTCTTTCGGGGCAGTGTTTCAACTGTTTGGAATCACTCTCATCCATTTTAACCGAAGGAGGTTTATCAATGGATATTCTTACTCAACTGCAGCTATTGGCCACGCTCTATCTTTTGCCGTTACTGGTCATCATCATTGGCCTGTTCCTGGCATGGCTGATAGCGCGCATCGGGGCGTACCTGGTGCGACGACTCCTTGAACGACTCAGGGTGGACGAGCGCGCCTCGGCCTCGCTGGGCACCAGGACGACGATCACCAAATGGGTCAGCGCCATCGTTTTCTGGCTGCTCTTCATCGTGGTGATCTGGCAGTTGGCCATCGGCGCGCAGAGATTTGCGGGTGTCGATACAGCCGCAGTCCAAACGCCTCTGACCGCTCTGCTCACCGAGTGGCTCGGACGTCTCTTCAGTGTCGGTGTCTTCCTGCTGATCGCCTGGCTGGTGGCGACCGCATTGAAATTCCTGGTGGTACGGGTGCTGAATGCGACGCGCCTCGAAGAACGCCTCGGCGAGAAAGCAGCCACCCGGACCAAACCGGGAGCCGTGAATGAATCGATCGGCAAGGCGGTCTTCTGGCTGACGTTCCTGATCTTTACACCTTCGATCCTTGGCAGCCTCGGGATGGGTGAGGCGGCCAGCTCCGTTCAGTCCCTGGGCAACCAGATCCTTGGGTATATCCCCGGGATCATTGGCGCCATCATCATCCTGATCCTCGGTGCGTTGCTGGCCCGCATTGTGCGCCAGATCGTGACCGGCTTCCTCGAGGGTGTGGGCGTGGATGCATACGGGGAACGCGTCGGCTTAAGCAAAGCGCAGAACGCACAACCCCTTTCAGCGCTTCTTGGAACTGTCGTGTATCTGCTTATCCTGGTCCCGGTGGTCATTCAGGCGTTGCAAGTGCTGGGGCTGCCCGTGATCTCTGCAATCGGTGCAGAGCTGCTCAGCAATGTAACCAATGTGATCCTGGCCGTGCTCGGCGCGGTCGTGATCCTGGGCGTGGCCTATTACATCGCCCGCTTCATCGCGGACGTGGCCTCCACCCTGCTGGCGGGCATAGGCATTAACCGTCTGCCGGCCGCGCTTGGATTCAAAACCGCCAGGAATGCGGATCTCTCCGGTGTGATCGGTTATGTCGTGCTGGTGGCAGTCATGCTGCTGGCAGTCCAGGGTACGGCACAAGCCCTCGGCCTCTCCTCGATCGCCCTGGTGGTTGGCAGCCTGATCGCCTTCGGCGGCAAGGTCTTGCTGGGCATCCTGATCTTCCTGGCCGGCATCTACCTGGCCAATGTCGCTTCCAACGTGATCCTGACCACGGGCGGCAGTGACGCGGCTT
>CAYUUJ010000387.1:0-3168 GCA_964447845.1 uncultured Anaerolineaceae bacterium | reverse complement strand
CGGACAGCCAACTTGAAAAAGTTGTACAGGACGCGATCAATTCGGGCATCAAACTGATCGTCGTGGCGGGCGGCGACGGGACGATCGACAGTATCGTCGGGACCATGGTCGGAAGCGGCGCGACGCTCGGGATCATCCCAACCGGCACACGAAATAATGTGGCTTTTAGTCTGGGAATCCCAGGGGATATCCGGGATTCCGTCGCCCTCTTGCGCCGGGGTCACCGGTTGAAGATCGATGTAGGACGAGTCCACTTGGGACATTCCCTGCACTGGTTTCTGGAAGGCGCAGCGCTGGGTCTCTTGTCCGATATATATCCCTTGGCTGATGATTTCCAGCACGGCAATCTGACTATGATCGGGGAAATGTTATCAACGCTCGTCTCTGCAACACCCTCACGCCTGCGCATCATTCTGGATGGGCATAAACACCTGGACGCGACGGCGCATATGATGTTGATCATGAATATGCCATTTCTCGGACCAAACTTGCAGATATCTCCCGGGACATCCTTCAAAGACGGCCGTTTGGACGTTTTCACTTTTTCGGATATGGGCAAACTGAAAATGATCTCATCTGCCATGCTGTCTCAAGTTGGACTTGTGGAAGACATCGGGATCAAGCACTACCGCGCCAAACATATTAAGGTCCGGTCGACTCCGCGCATGCCTGTGCGTGCGGATGGCATCCAGCTGGGGGAGGGTTCTTTATCCGTCCGGATCCACCCGCGCGCCCTGAACGTCATGGCCGCCTCGGCTTCTCCACGAACGTCGAATTTCTCCGCGTTGAAGGATTCAAAGGAGGCAGACAATGGCCGGGAAGGCTGAAAAGAAGGGCTTGCCGCCAAGGGCGCACGCCGAGGCGGTATTGTCTGCCAATCGCAGACGCCCATTTTTTCTTGCAGTGCTTTTGAGCGGGCTGGCCTTGTTCCTTCTATTAATGCCGCCGGGGACCCGGATTTCATTATGGACAGCCTTGAGGGTCCAGCGTGGGCTGGTGATCCTGCTTTCCGTTTTTGCATTGTTGACCTTGTCCTTGATCTGGACGGCGGGTCAACGGCTGGATACCAGGGTTTTCAGCCTATTTAATATGCGTGGCTATCCCAAATGGCTGGATCGCTTCATGTGGCTGACGACCCAATTAGGTAATATGCTGGCCGCGTTTATTGCCGCACTCATTCTGTTTTTTTTGGATAACCGCAACCTCGCCCTGGAGATCGTTTTCGGTACGCTCACGCTTTGGATCCTGGTGGAAATTATCAAGGCACTGGCTAATCGGGATCGTCCATTTCTTTCTCTTGAAAGAACGCGTGTCGTCGGTGGGCGGGAAAAGGGTGATTCCTTTCCCAGTGGTCATACGAGTCAGATTTTTTTCCTCGTAACTTTGTTGATCCAGAGTTTTCAATTGGGTTTCGGCACATCCGTACTTCTGTATGCGATTGCCGCCCTGGTTGGTTTCACACGCATCTACGTCGGCGCGCACTATCCAAGAGATGTCTTCGCGGGTGTGGTGCTCGGATCGGTGTGGGGGTTACTAGCCATCCTGGTCGATCGCTTTTGGGTTGTGCTTTACCAGTGATTTAGCCTCCCCCAAGTGGCGGAGAAAGACACTCCCCGGCGGATGGATGTGGCCGGGGAGTGTTTACAGTAGGATAAGGTATGGGAACCTTGCCTCAATTTGAACCCGAAACCTCTGGCAGCTTAATCACCCAAAACACAAGAAAGGAGTTTTCAAATGTTATACACAGTCATAATCGTACTGATCGTACTGTTCGTGATCGGATACTTGCGCTAAGTTCCGCACCCTGATCATCACACATGCTGGTGGACCGCGGATGAAGCAGTGTCCTGGTGTGATGACGAAAGATCCGGCTTGTTGTCTGCCGGGATGTACGGTCGTAAAACAGACACGCTGAAGGGAAATTCAAGATCCGACTCAAAATAAAAGAAAACCCGCTGCGATGTGCGCATCGCGTCGCAGCCATCTGGGTTTTGGCATTGGCGTCACTGAGCGCCTGTGGGATTCCCCCGGTGACACCTTCGGCAGGCGACAGGATACCGCTGGGTACCCCTTTGGGATCCGGCGACCAGGCTACCCTGGCGGTTGTCCTTACCCAGGAAAAGAATAATGCCGACAATCAGGCGGCTGCAACCGCAGAAATTGTGCGTGCCAATGCGCAGGCGACAATAAATTCAGCCAATGCAACGTTGAATGCCGTTCAGATCCAAAACCAGAACGATGCCAACGTAATCTCAGCTCAGCTGGCTGCCACCGCCGAATTCGAGCGAGCCAATGCACAGGCTACCACGGATTCGGCTGATTCCACGCAGAGCGCCGCCTTGACACAGGATGCGATCCGGCAAACCCATATGGCAGACCAGGCGACGTCGGATGCAGAAGCCATGCTGATACAACAAAATGAAGTCTTAATGGCTGCCGGCACCCAGACAGCCGGTGCGAACCTGATCGCAACACAAACGCAGATCGCCGTCGCAACTTCGCAATGGTATGCCGATCAGGCTCGTCAACGCGACGAGGAACGAAGACAGGGCCCTTTGGGTTTCCTGTGGATGTGGTGCCTGCCGCTTTTCCTTGTACTCCTGGCGGGTTTGCTTCTTTGGGGCATATGGCGCTGGTTAAAGATCCAGCAAGCCAACCAGCTAATTCTCGAAAATCCGGTCGACGAGCTGCCGCACATGAAAAATGAATCCCTGGACAGCCGCTTGCAGCTCACCCAGCCGGACGATCAGGTACCCCACTGGCTGGATGAAGTGAAGAGCAAGCTGCTAAGCAATGATAAGAAGGATGAAGATGGGAATACCCATGGTTGAACCGCAGCATTTCGATCAAAAGGTACTGCGCCGGATCAAGGCTCAGGTATCGGCGATCCTGACAAAATGGGGCGTGCTGCCACGATTTAAACGCTGGAGATTAACACAGGACCCTGACACCGGAATGATCGTGCTGTTTGGGATACTCAATAACGGGTATATTGCCAAACATACCTCGACCCCCTTCCGGGATTATTTTGACCCCCGCCTATTGCATGATCTCGCAAACGAATTACAGGTCCAGGTAGTTTCTTGCAACAGCGAAGGTCTCCGGTATGCCTTCATCCTGGACCGCGGCCAGTTGGGCAAATTACCGACCCACATCGACTTCCCTTTT
>CAYUUJ010000386.1:0-3177 GCA_964447845.1 uncultured Anaerolineaceae bacterium | reverse complement strand
CGTGGACCCCGAGGCGGCGCGTCAGACGCGACATAAAGTCATAAGCAGAGACAGCCGATAGGTCCCGCGTGAACGGCTCAGTGATGACCACCTCCACACCATACCTGCCAAACAGTTCGGCGCGCTCGTCGGGCGTGGTCAGCAATTTAATCTCGTGTCTTGTGAGGATGGAGGTCGGGTGTGGATGAAAAGTTAACAAGGCCGCCGAAGAACCGGCAGCGTGTGCGCCTTCGGTAAGGGTTTTCAATATTGCCTGATGTCCGCGATGAACGCCATCGAAGACGCCGATCGTGAGCCAGGATTTTTGAAGGGAGGCCTCTTCGAGGGAGCGATAATGCTGCATAAATAAACTCCAGTGGCGTTGAGTGCCACTGGAGTGATTTTACTCGGAAGTAAAGAACACTTTCTTCGGCTGCCACGCAGCCGAACCATCTTCGTTGGCGGTTAACTCCATCAAGGCGACGAGTTCGCCCTGCGTGCTGACGCCGCGCACCATGCCGGGCTGGGCATCCGCTGCCGCTTTGACGCGATGTCCATGCCGGACACCTTCCACGTCATCCGGGCTGAGTTCGACGGCCGGCCAATCACCCAGGGCCTCTGCCGCCGGGATGAGATATTGATACCAATTGCCGGCGTTGAAAGACTCCTGAAGTTTTCTCAAGGGCACCGCATCCCGCAGGGAGAAGCGGCCGCTTTTGGTGCGCCGCAAGCCCACGAGATAGGCGCCGCAACCGAGTTTTTCACCCAGGTCGTTGGCGAGCGAGCGGACGTACGTGCCTGAAGAACAATGCACATCCACCACGATCTCGGGCGGCGCCCATTCGAGCACCTCCAGGTGATGGACCTGTATTTTGCGCGGGGCCAGGTCTACCTCTTCACCCTGGCGGGCCATCTCGTACGCCTTGCGTCCCTGCACTTTGACGGCCGAGTACGGAGGCGGGGTCTGTTCGATCTCTCCCACAAAAGTTTTCAGGACTGTTTCGAATTCCTCTTCTGTCACATTGACGGGCGTATCCGTGCGCGTGAATTTTCCGTCCGCATCGAATGTATCGGTTGTTGAGCCGAGGCGGATGATGGCCTGATAACGCTTGTCGGAGGCGGATACGTATTCACTCAAGCGCACAGCGGGGCCAACCAGGATAACCAGCACTCCTGAAGCGCGCGGGTCGAGCGTACCGGTATGCCCTGCTCTGCGCAAACCTGTTCCATTGCGGATTGCCTGTACTACATCATGCGACGTCATGCCTACTGGTTTGTCCACCACTAGAACACCGGAAATGGCATTCTTCACGTCCTGACTATTCATTGAAAGTCCTCCTGCAAATTTTCCCATTTTCCCGATTATCACACACTAGTTTAAGCGATGGATTAAATCCCCAAAAGTTCACAGGTTTTTGTCAAGACATCTTTTTTGACTTCGTTCAATTCGCCTGCCACATCGGCTCCTGCAGCCGCCATATGACCGCCACCGCCAAAATGTTTTGCCACCCGTGAAACATCGATGCCTGTCTCAAGCGCACGCCAGGAAATCTTGATCCGGCTTTCGCTCTGTTCAACGAATATCATACCTACTTTGTTACCGTCGATCGCCGATACGACATTGATCAGATCTGCATCGTCGTTCCCGCTATAGCCGGATTTCTTACGATCGGCTAATGTGAGTGTGGCCCATACCATTCCATCCTTGCTCTCGAGAGTGGAAAGACCCGCGCCCCAATATTTTGCGGACGCGAACGAACGGCGTACCAAAGACCGCATGTACAGGCCGGATAGATCCACACCGGTTTCCATTAACGTTGCGGCCTGTCTCAGCGCTTCGGGCGTCATATTGGAAGTGCGGAAGCCCAGTGTGTCCGTAACGATACCGGTCAGTAACGCAGCCGCCACAGGCTGGGTGATATTCATGCCCCAGGCGGGCAGATGGTCCGTTAACATCGCGGCTGTGGCGACTTTTTCGGACTCAATCAGATTCAGCTTACCGAACAACTCATTGGTGATGTGATGGTCTATGTTGATATCCGGCGGACTGAATGACTCGAACGGTTTGCCCAGCCGTTTGAAATCAGCGCAATCCACGGTTATGAAGGTATCGTACTCCCCGGTAGGCGCAGTCTTCACCTGGTCACTCCCCTCCAGGTATCGGAATGAAGAAGAGACCCCATCCACTAATACCATCTGCACCTGCCTGCCGGCGTCCTGTAAGGCCAATCCCAGCCCGAGCAGTGAACCGATCGCGTCGCCATCCGGTCGGACATGCGAAACGATCAGCACATTTTTTGATTTATCGAGACGGTCTTTGATCTGAGTTGAAATTGAATTTTCCATTCCCTGAATTCATTAACGTCGAAACGTTATTTTTCCTTTCGTGGCTGTTCCTTCTGGCGCAGTTCCGCCAGGGCTTTTTCGATGGTATCGGCGTTCTCGGGCGTCGGATCCCAATGGAAGCGCAGCCGGGGGAAGGCACGCAGTTCCACGCGCGCAGCCAGCGCCCGGCGCAGGAAACCACTGGCCGATTCCAGCCCGGCCAACACCTCGGCGGTCCGTGACGGACCTTCCAGCGCCGAGACGTACACCTCCGCATAGGCGAGTTCCCTGTCGACCTTCACGTCGGTGATGTAAATTAATTCGAGGCGCGGGTCACTGACCTCGCGGATCAACATGACCGAGAGCTCCTGACGGATACGATCTCCGATACGCTGCAAACGGATCTTGGAAGGCATGAGGCAATTTACAATTGCTGATTGCTGAATGCTGATTGCAAATTTACGAGCTTTTCTCGAGCATATAACAGATCAACTGATCGCCAACCTTGATATCGTTGAAGCTCTTGAAACCCACACCGCATTCAAAACCGGCGCGGACTTCCTTTACGTCTTCCTTCTCACGACGCAGCGAAGCCATTTCGCCTTCAAAGACCAGGTCCGTGCCGCGGAACAATCGCACGCGGGCATTCCGGCGCAGGTCGCCATCGATCACTTTACAGCCGGCTACTTTACCGAGCTTCGAGGCTGAGAACACAGCCAGCACCTGGGCGCGGCCGATCACCTTTTCCACGATCACCGGTTCGAGCATGCCGGTCAGGGCTTTTTCGATATCCTCGGTCATGCGGTAGATGATCTCATACAGCCGGATCGAGACACCTTCTTTTTCGGCCAGACGGCGAGCCGTCACATCTGC
>CAYUUJ010000385.1:0-3195 GCA_964447845.1 uncultured Anaerolineaceae bacterium | reverse complement strand
AAAGGGGCATATCCAGGTTTGCCTGCAAGACATGGCTTAAGGGCCGGTTCAAACGCCCAACGCGATGACCCGCGAAACAGGCGACCATGTCGCCGGCCTGGGTGCGAGATCGGACGGCTTCCGCCCAATCGTTTCCAAATTCAATTTCTGTCTCCGTGAATATCCCCGCGCTGCCTACGACGGCAGCCATGCCGGCCAACTGACGCCGGAGGCTCAACTCCTGAGCTATGTCCTCATACAAGCCAAGGAGCAGGACGTGCCCGCTCCCGGCGTTCGCAAGTTCCCAGATCCGGTGCGCCGCGGCAGAGAGGTCAAGCTCCAGGCTGGGTACAAGGACAATTAAACGGCCTCCCAGCTTGGGGCGCCGTCCTGAGCCGCCGCGCTGACTGGCAGAGCCGTGTCGAAGCGTTGTCGAAGGGTCGGGTGAGAATGTCAGGGAGAGGGGGTGTGAGTCAAGTTTTTTCATGTCACCTCACAATGGTTAAATCTTAACCAGTGGGTATAAAACGGTGACAAAGAAATCGAGCAATCGCATAAAGAACAAATAAAAACGCCCCGTTGCCAGGGCGTTGTAAGGTGAATTCGGTTGTGGAGCTCATTCGTCGGCCATGAAACGATAGCCGATGCCGGGTTCGGTGAGAATGTATTGCGGGCGTTCAGGGTCTTCTTCGAGTTTTTTGCGCAACTGGCGCATGTAGACCCGCAGATATTCGGTGTGGTCGGAGTCGGCCGGCCCCCAGACGTTCGTCAGGATGCTTTGATGCGTCAACACACGCCCATGGTTGCCGGCGATATAAGAAAGCAATTTATATTCCGTGCCGGTCAATTTGACCTCTTCACCCCCGCGCTTCACAATATGGAAGGCCAGGTCGATGACGAGCTGACCAGCTTTTACCACCTTGCTTTGTGTACCAAGTGGCTGGGTGGAGTGACGCAAAGCAACGCGCACACGCGCCAGTAATTCTTCCACCCCAAATGGTTTGGTGAGGTAATCGTCCGCGCCCGCATCCAGGGCGGCCACCTTATCGCGTTCACTGTCTCGGACAGAAAGGACGATGATCGGGCATTGGGTCCATTCGCGCAGGCGGGAGCAAACTTCCACGCCATCCATATCCGGCAGGCCCAGGTCCAATATCACGACATCCGGTTTATTGGCCGCGGCCAGGGTCAACCCTTCCTCGCCGCGACTGGCAGTCGTCACTTTGAACTGCTTTTCTGTAAGGATCGTACGGATGGCGCGCAGGATCTGCGGCTCATCATCGATCACAAGGATGTGCGGAGCATTACTCATTCGGTCTCGGTATCCATCGGCAGTTGTGGGGGCGGACTGCCTTCCCACGTGAGCGGCAGGGTGAAATTGAACGACGGTCCATCCGGTATATTCTCAGCCCATATGCGGCCGCCATGCGCTTCGATGATCCCTTTACAGATCGACAGTCCCAGTCCCGTGCCCGTCACCCGGTCTGCCTCTGTGAGTCGGTAAAACTTATCGAAGATGCGTTCAAGATGTTCGGGTGGAATCTTCGGCCCCTGGTTGCTGACCTGGACACGGATCGAGTCACCTTGGATGTCTGCGCGAATGCGAATGACCGAATTCGCAGGCGCATATTTCAAGCTGTTGCTCACTAAATTTGTAAAGACCTGTTCGATCTGGACATAATCCACGGATACGAGCGGCAGGGTCTCGGGTACTTCCACTTCGATCCGATGCGCT
Source organism: uncultured Anaerolineaceae bacterium (assembly GCA_964447845.1). Classification (GTDB taxonomy): domain Bacteria; phylum Chloroflexota; class Anaerolineae; order Anaerolineales; family Villigracilaceae; genus DASXQN01. The sequence goes on along the minus strand of CAYUUJ010000385.1, from coordinate 1,481 downwards.
TCCGCCAGATGTCGCATGCGCACAAGCACGCTGCCGATGATCTCTGAAAGAATATTCCACTCACGCCTTGGCTTAAGCGCGCCTGATTCGATGCGGGACATATCCAGCAAGTTTCCAACCAGCATATTCAAGTGATCGGCTTCCTCGTCAATGGCGGCCACCAGATCGCTGCGCGCGGGCGAGTCCCAGCTCACTTCATGTCCACGCAAACTGGAGGCAGCCGCCTTGATGGTCGAGAGCGGTGTGCGCAATTCGTGAGAAACGGATGACAAAAGGATCGATTTCAAATGGTCGCTTTCTTCGAGGACTTTGGCGCGCGACTCTGCCTCAACAAGCCAGGCGCGTTCGAGTGCAACCGCTCCCTGGCTGGCGAAGGTCTGAAGCAGGCGCCTCGCCTCCGACGAAATGGCTGGTCCGGTCATCCAAAGCCGTATCTCCCCTAAAACGCCACGGGCAGCCTGAATCGTAATGACCGATTCAGCGGGACGAGCAGGCGGATCCGTCTCAGGCAGACTAAATGTAAATGGCCGCGTCCCCGCAATACGGAGCTCTACATATTCGCCATGAGAAACCGCCTGGACTTGTTTGGCAAGGACCTGCACAATGGCGTGATCGTCGTGCAGTCCGGCCAAAGCAGTGCTGAGTTCGTACAGTTGTGTGGCTTCGCGTTCGCGCGCAGTGGCCGCGGCCAGACCTGACTGCATACGGCCGACCAGCTGGCTGATCACCACAGCGACTACTAAAAAAATGATCAGGATCACAACATCCAATGGACGGTGAACCTCGAATGTGTTGTAGGGCTCAATAAAGAAATAATTGAGTGTGAGAAAAGCCAGGGATGCGCTGGCGATGCCGGGGCCAAGTCCCCAGAAAGCCGTGATCATGCCCAGGGGGATCAAATACAGCAATGCGATCAGGGTAATATCCAGGACGTCCCGCAGAGTGAAGAAGATCGTTGTAATAGAAGCGATCACGGCCAGGGCGAACAGGTATCCCCAGAAGCGTGAAGGTACAGATGGATTTCGCATGGGTGAGGAATCCATTATAGCTTTTTTGAGGCGGAGGCGTTGCACCCGCGCTAGACTGAAATTAATGCTGGGATAGATTTGCGGGCAGGAATAAACCCCTAAGTCCTAATAGAAAGCTAACAGGTTATCTTCGTTAAATAGTAATAAAGAAGTCCGATGCTCTCACGGGCTGCGCGTGGCGTAAACGACCGTGTGGCGATCGAACTGACCGTCGATGATGTAACCAGCGCAGGTGATGAGCGTCAGATGGGAGAGGCCGTCGGGCGATGGTTGTGGTCCGGTGCCGGCCACCGGCCCGGCGCCGTAGATCTCCGTCAGCACCGCCGGGTCGGAAGACTCTTTGAGGGAGTAGACCTCGATCCGGTTGACAATGAAGCGAATTTCAGTATTGGTACGGTTAAGGTGGACGATGATCAGGTCACCGGGAATTAGCTTCTCGAGGCGGGCGAAGAT
>CAYUUJ010000384.1:0-3199 GCA_964447845.1 uncultured Anaerolineaceae bacterium | reverse complement strand
GGCGGCTTTCGCGAAATACTCCAGGGACTTTTCGTACAATTGCCGCTGTGTATCCTCGTTCAGGCTGTTAAAACCAAGCTGCCGATAATTTGCGCCGGCTCGTAAATAAAGGAAAGTCAGATTAGGCGCCAGGACGATCGCCTGATCATAGGACTGGATCGCCAGGTTATATTGTCCGAGCGATTCCTGCACATACGCGTTGACGCGATGCACATCCATCAAGGATGGATCACGCTCCAGCGCCTGCCGGATATTTTGTTCCCCCTGGCTCCACTTTTGCTGGTCCACCAGGATCTCGGCGTAAAAAGCCAGCGCCAGCGTATTGGTATTATCCAGCTGCAATGCGCGTACCGCTTCCTGTTCGGCCTCCACCAGATAGTCCCGCGCGAGTTCTTCATCGATCAGCGTGGGGTTGGCATTCCAATCCAGGACGAAAGCCCGGATGGCGTGCACCGTGCTGTCGTCCGGAGCCAGCCTGACGGCATTGTCGATCGATTCCAGCGCTTCCGCGAGACGGTCTCGTCGTTCAGTGTCCGTCACCAATAAGGCTGTGGAATAGGTTTGAATGCGCGCCAATTTGGCCCACGCGTCGGCATCCTGCGGGTCGACGCGGACCGCTTCCCGGTAGGCATCGATCGCGGCGTCCAACTGACCGGCGGTAAACTGCGCTTCGCCTTCCAGCGCGAAGGAGACGGCATTCCGGGTCGGCGTAGAGGTTGGAAGAAAGAGAGGTTTGATCACCCCCGCCTGCACCTGACGCATAAACCAGATGCCGCCCAGGATCAGCACCATCCAGAAGAACATGCGGTAAATATTGGATTGAGAGCGGCGATGGAATATCGCGCGTCGAATGGGGACATTCATGGCGGCTGGTTACCGGATTGGCTCAAGGTGTGGGAGTATCAGACAGGAGGGTCCCGCCCTCCGGGGTCGCATCCTCCGGCACTTCCAGCGACGGCGTGGCAGTGACATTCAGGTTTCTGCGGCAGATATTGACGATCTCCTCCGCGTTGGCAACGGCGATCTCATCTGCGGGAACGCGATCCTGGAGCAATTGGGCGATCTTGAGCGCCTCGCCGCAGCGGCCGATCCTCGCCAGAGCCAACCCATAGGTGAAGTAATATTCGGCGATGCGCGTATCGGGGATCAGGTTAATGGCATTCACGCGCTGCCCCTCTTCCGTCAGACCGCCATTGGCCACCAGAGCCAGCTCTTTCACCGCTTCCGGCCAGAGCAAATTGTGATAATACATCACGCCCAGGTTGCCGTGCAGGTTGGTATCGGAGGGATTGTCCTGCATGGCGGTCTCGGCATACTGGACAGCCTTCTCATATTCGCCGATGGTCGCGTAGGTGCGTGAGATCAGCAGATCCGGTGTGGGGTCGGACGGATTGAGTGCATTGGCGCGCGTGAATTCCTCCACCGCCTGGTCATAGATTCCCAGCGCACGGAAATTGCGACCCAGCGATAGGTGCAGGTCGGCAATATTCGAATTCAAAGCCAGGGCGGCTTGATATTCGCGGATGGCTTCCTCGTAGTTTCCTGTGGCCTCCAGAATATAAGCGCGGGCTCGATGTGCTTCGATGGTATTCGGTGAGAGTGCCAGCGCGACCTTCGACTCTTCTATGGCTGTGTTGATCCCCTCGAACGAACCGGTGCCCGAAATATACGAATCGATCAGGATCTCCACATAATAGGCGTGCGCGAGACCGTTATTCGGGTCGAGCTCGAGCGAGCGTTTGATGGCGGCTTCGGCCTCCAAAAAATTTCCCTGAAAATCGAGCGCCCAGGCGCGCACCGCGTGCGCCATCGAGTTATTGGGGTTCAAAAGCAGCGCGTCTTCGGCGCTGGTTTGCGCGTCCTGATATTCTCCCGCCCACACCTGCACCCGCGCCATGGCCACATAAACGGCCGGATCATTTGGGTTGGCGATCACCGCCTGTTGATAGGACTCGATGGCCGGCAGTAATTTGCCCTGGTTGAACAATTCAACCGCCTCGGTGACGAACGATTCCGGAGCGCGCGTGGCCGTGGGGGTCGGCACAAAAGGAGACGGCTGACTGGGCAGGATGTAGCGATTAAAGTACGAACCCCCCAGCACCAGCAGGCTTAATAAGATGATACGAAACCAGTTCGGCCGCTTGCGACGACGGCTCATGCTCCATTTACTTCCGCGTAAATACATCCAATCATATTACCATCCGTCGGAAACGGGCGTCAAGCGCGTTCCCATTAGAGCCCCGGAATACAAGCAATACTCTAATAACAATCTAATACTTTGCAGCGCTGTGACAGACGCCAAAGGTTATATGCTAGAATCTTCCCATGCAATTCGATGTATTCACGCTGCTGCCCGAAGTTTTTCCCGCTTATATCGAAGCCAGCATTCTGCAACGCGCCGGCGAGCGGGGCTTGATCGATGTGCGTCTGCACAATATTCGCGACTTTACCCGCGATAAACATCATACGACCGACGATACCCCATACAGCGGCGGCGGTGGCATGGTCATGAAGCCGGAACCGGTTTTCGAAGCCGTCGAAGCCGTCCTGGGACCCAAACCCGCCGGCCCGGTGATCCTGATGACCCCTCAGGGACGCGTCTTCTCACAAGCGGTTGCCCGCGAACTCTCCAGCCAGCCACAGATCGCTTTGATCTGCGGACGATATGAGGGTGTGGACGAACGCATCCGGCAGTATTTGGTGACCGATGAAATATCCATAGGCGATTATGTGCTCACCGGCGGCGAACTTCCCGCCATGATCGTGATCGATGCCGTGGCGCGGCTCCTGCCCGGTGTGCTCGGCGATCCGGACGGGGCCGAAGATGACTCGCATGCTGCCGGACTGCTCGAATATCCGCATTTCACGCGTCCGCCGGAGTTCCGAGGCTGGAAGGTGCCGGATATCCTGCTCTCGGGGGATCACGCCAAAATCGAGAAATGGCGGCGCGAGCAATCGTTGTTACGAACCCTGGCGAAAAGACCCGACATGCTGGAAAGGGCGGACCTTAGTGAAGAGGATCGGAAGTTTCTTGAAAACGCAAGGCGTGAGAAGTAAAGCGTAAAACGTAAGGCGTAATTTACGTTTTACGCTTTACGTTTTATCGATTCAACCCAAAACAGACTTAAAAGCAAACTACCATGCCACTTCGTTTCAACTATGGCCGCATCTTCCTGCTCGGGCTGGGTTTCTTCGGGTT
>CAYUUJ010000383.1:0-3242 GCA_964447845.1 uncultured Anaerolineaceae bacterium | reverse complement strand
CTCCACCAGGTGGCGGCGTTGCCAGCGTTTTTTCTTCATGCCCATTTACGCCTCCACATCCCCTGCAGCACCAGCGTGGAAAGGATATTAAAGATCAGGACGACCACCAGCAGGATCAGCGCCGCGCCCAGCAGAGCCGCATCGTAAAGTGGGATCGACATCATGTCCCCGTAATTGTTGGCGATCAAAGCCGGTAACGGATACGCTGAATCGAAGATCGAGGTCGGTATATTCGGAACGTTGCCCACCACGATCAACACAGCAATGGTCTCGCCGAAGGCGCGTGAAGCGCCCAACACCACCGCGGCCAGGATGCCCGGCGCGGCTTGCGGCAGAACGACTTGCCGGATCATCTGCCAGTTGGTGGCGCCGACGGCCAGCGATGCATGCCGCAGCTCGTTGGGTACCGTGGAAAAGACCTCGTAAATGACCGAAATAACAAGCGGAGCGATCATGACTGCCAGCACAATTCCACCGGAAAGGATCCCGAACCCGGTCGGCTGGTTGACCGCCAGGATCGGAATGGAACCCAGCCACCGGTCCGCGAAAGGCGCCAGCACGTTATCCACAAACGGGACGATGGCCAGCAACCCCCACACGCCGTAGACGACCGGCGGGATGGCGGCCAATAAGTCCAGCAGCGGTTTGGCCACCGAACGCGTGGCGTTGTGCGCATACTCGGCCAGGTAGATCGATGCCAGGATGCATGCGGGCACTGCCAGAACCACTCCAACGACGGTCACCCAGATCGTACCCAGGATAAAGGGCTTAAATCCAAACATACCCGCACTCGGCTTCCAGGCCTCGCCGTATAGCAGCGCCGTAAGCCCGTGCGAGCTTAAGATGGGCCAGGCGCGCGCCAACAAAGCCACTGCGATCAACAGGATCAAAAAGACCGGCAGCAGGGTGATGATGAAAAAAGTCCGCCGGGCGCGCTGGTCCTGACGGATGCGAGCCGGGACAGAAGGCCGGCTAAGCCGGCCTTCTGGTTCCACGATCGGTTCGGGTACGACGATCTCGTTCGATGGATTCATTTAAGTTTTTGCAGCGATTCAGCCTGTTGCTCGGGTGTCAGCGGGACGTATCCGCCCTGTTCGAGGTATTGCTGGCCGTCGGTGAGGATCCATTCGATGAAAGTCAGCACGAGGCCGGTTGGTTTTCCCTTGGTGGCGAGGTTCTCGAAACGCGCCGGAGGTGAAGGATAGGTGCCGTTCGCAATCGCTCCGAACGCAGCTTCCTTGACCGTGTAAACTTCCTCAGGATCTGCCTGGCCGTTGCCATTGATATCGATCGGCGGGACGATCACGCCGGTTATAAGATTACCGTTGCTCAGATCGAACACGCTGTTCAAGTTACCGAAGCCAATGCCGAGCGGGTCCTTGAGCACGGTATCCACCATGGCCGGTTCGCCGTTAATGCCGATACCTTTCAGGTCGTCCTGGGCTGAGCCGCCGCCAAATCTTGCCCATTGCTCGGCCGCACCCGCAGAGTCGGAACGGGTATAAACGTGGATCTCATCGGTGATCTCAGGTTTGCCGACCACCTCACCCCAGGTTGTGATCTCACCGGTGATGAAGATCCTGGCGAAAGTATCCTGGGAAATTGCTTTGGCATAAATATCATCGGCCACCGGATTTTTGGCGCTGATGATCGGAAAGACCGCGTCTTTGGCAACAGACACCCAGAAAGCGCCCAGGGCTTCTTCTTGAGGTTTGATCTCACGCGAGATCATGCCAATGTCCACAGCTCCAGCCAGGCTATCGGTCATGCCTTTGCCTGCACCGCCGCCTTGTACATCAAACTCGACTTCGGGATGAAGCTTGTTGAACTCATCGGCCCAGACGGTCATCATCGGATATAACGCAAAGGCCCCGGAGACGGCGATGATGCCATTCAGGGTATCTTCTCCGCTTGCGGAGCCTGCGGATGTTGCAGGGGCGGTGCCTCCACAGGTTGTCAGGATCAACGATCCTGTGATCAGCATGATCCACATCAAATGAAGCTTGTTCTTCATCCTTTTTCCTCCAGTTCTCTATTTTATTATAGGTTAACAGATAAGCAAGGTATCTAGACTGGTATTTTCTCTAGCTCCGCTTTTCACTATAAAGTCTATAATATTAGTATAGTTTTATTCTAAAAAAAAGCACCTTTTCAGGCTCCGTTTGTAGCGTCAGTTCCGATCGGCAAGCCACGAACCCCTTCCACCCGTTCCGTCACAGTCGCTAACGTGACCGTATCCAGGATGTGCGTCATGGCGTTCCGAACGTCGCCCATCACCATGCGCAGCCCGCAGCTATTCTCGTCCGGGCAGCCACAAGGCTCGTAGGCCATGTGTGAGACGCACTTGATCGGTGCGATCGGGCCATCCAAAACCCGGATGATCTGCCCCAGGCTTATCTGGTCGGAAGGTCGGGCCAGGTAATAACCGCCACCGACGCCCATTTTGCTGTGCACCATGCCGGCATTTTTCAACGCCAGCAGGATCTGCTCAAGGAACTTGGACGGGATCTGGTCCCGAAGCGAGATTTCCTTGATCTGCACAAGGCCGGGTGGGTCCTTTTTCCGGGCCTCGGCCAGAATGATCATGGCCCGCAGGCCGTACTCACCGCGTTTTGAAAGGTGCATACTATACTGTCCTTATAGACTTAGTGGGGAAACTATAATTCAGCGGCTGAATTTTGTCAAGACTTTCCATCCAGTCTGGAAAGCGGCACCTCTTCAGCGTCCTTAAGCGCTCGACGAAGATCCGCGCTTTTCAGGATAACCGCCGTCCCGCGCATTCCGGAGCCGATGGAAACCTCCTCCTCGACAAGAACGCTCGGGTCGATCAGGACCCTCAGCCTGCCGTCACGTACCGGCGTGCCGCCGCTACTCGCGGCACGAACGGTGGTCGCCAGCCCAAACGGACCCACCGCCCCGATCGGGTACCCGGTCGCTTCCAGCACTTCCGTATCTGTGGCCAGCGAAAGGCGCGACTGTCCCAAATACTTCCGCAACGTTTTCCATGAGACCTGGGCCGGGCCTGCGATCAAGACCATCACAAATTCGCCGCTCCCGATGCGAAACAAAAGACTGCGCACCACTTGCTCCGGGCGATGGCCGCGTTCCTGCGCGGCCTCCTCCAGCGAACCGACGGACGCGCTATGCCGGAATACCCGATGCGGGATGCCGAGTTGTTCGAGAGCGGAGCTGGCAGGAGGCGTTTCCATGTCTAGTCTGTCATTGCGAGGAGCCGCCAAGTT
>CAYUUJ010000382.1:0-3259 GCA_964447845.1 uncultured Anaerolineaceae bacterium | reverse complement strand
AGCGGCGCTTCCTCGGCTTCCGCCCAAATCGAAAAAAGTCCTTCCAACTTCGGCTAGGCATTTGGGAGGAGATTATATAGAACAAATGTTCTTTAGTCAAGCCTGCGGCATCGCCAGGGGTGAAAAATGAAGCGGGCAAAATTGACCCTGTTCAGTCCACAGGAAAGCACTAAAATTATCCACACAGGGGACCCCCACCCTACAGACTCCGCGCATGGCTCCTCAATTTAAAAGGGAGACTCAAATGTCTAAAAGAATGATCGGCCTCATGATATTCGTGGCTGGTGCGGCCCTGGCGGTTGTCTCGTTGGCAGCCGATACCCTGGGCATCGGCGTTGGACCGGGGTTCGGCCTGAAGCAGTTGGCCGGCACGGTTGCAGGCGTCGTGATCGCTGTCGCTGGAGCCTGGATCGCTAAAATAAAAAAGGCCGCCTAACAACCAGGATCACAGTCAGACCGGCCTCGACAAGGCAGTTGGACACATTAATTATGAAACAAGATGATACGGTCCCAACTCGAACGGTCAAGAATTCCCCAGACTGGCCTAAAGCGCCAGCCCAGTTGCCGTTGGAAAGGAAAGAACCTTCCGAAAGGAACGTAAGGAACGCCCCGATGGAAAAATTTGAAGAATTCGAGTTCTCTGCTCCACAGATCAGCCTGAAAGAGTATTTATTCTTATTCTGGTCATGGGCGTGGTTGATCATGCTGATCGGCTTGCTGGCCGGCGCGGCAACCTACATTGTTTCGATTAACACCACTCCGATCTACGAGACCTCGACCCGTTTGCTGGTCAGCGACCCGCCGGCCATGCGCAGCATCGAATACACCGGGATCGTCAGCGCACAAACGATGACCCGCACCTATGCGGAGATGCTGGTGGACCGGCCGGTCCTGCAAGGTGTGATCGACCAGCTCCAATTGGGACTGACACCGGATGAGCTGAAAGAATCCGTTTCGATCCAACCGGTGCGTGATACACAGTTGCTGGTGATCACGGTGCTCAACACGAACCCGGTGCTGGCCGCGAATATCGCCAATACCATCGCCATCGTGTTCACCGACCGCATCCGCGAACTCCAATCCCAACGCTACGCCGCCACACAGGCCAGCCTGGCACAACAGGTGGCCGCCATGGAGCAGCTGATCGAGGAAACCAATCAGGCCGTCGCGCGTGAATCGGATCCGTCTCAACTCCTGCAGCTCCAGGCGCGCCTGATCGAATATCGCAGTCTATATTCCCAGCTTGTGACGAACTTTGAACAGGTACGCCTGGCCGAAGCCCAGACGAGCACGAACGTGGTGGTATCCGAGCCGGCCGAGATCCCAACCATCCCGGTCAGCCCCCAGACGACCCGCGACACGCTGCTCGCGGCGATGGCCGGCATGCTGCTGGCAGCCGGAGCCGTGTTCGCGTTCGATTCTCTGGACGATACGATTAAAAACCCGGATGAGATCCGCCGCCGATTCAATCTGCCCATCCTGGGCATGATCGCCAGCCACGAAGTGCAGGACGAAAAGCCGATCAGCCTGCGCCAGCCGCGCTCGCCCGTGGCCGAGGCATTTCGCGCGCTGCGCACGAACATCACTTATGCGGCTGTGGATACGCCCTTGCGGCGCATTATCGTCACCAGCGCCACTCCGCAAGAGGGCAAAACCACAGTCTCCTCCAATCTGGCTGTGGTGCTTTCCCAGGGCGAGAGAAAAGTTGTTTTGATCGATGCGGACCTGCGCCGGCCGCAGATCCATCGCAAGTTCGAGCTGCCCGGCAACATAGGCTTGAGCGAATTGTTCCTGATGATGCGGCCGCTCGAAACGCTGCCGCGCGGCGTGATCCAGGCCAGCGAAGTTCCGAATCTTTCGATCATCACCTCCGGACGGCTGCCGCCGAACCCGGCTGAGCTGCTGAGCTCGCAGAAGATGTTCCAATTCCTCGAACTGTTACAGCAGGAATATGATTTGATCGTGATCGACACACCGCCCGTGCTTAATGTGACGGACGCCGCCGCGCTGGCCTCCCGGATGGATGGTGTGGTCCTGGTGGCCAAACCCGGCGTCACAAAGCTCAGCGCTTTTAGGCAGGCCGTCGATCAGCTGCGTCACGTGGGCGCGCGCATCCTGGGTGTTGTGCTCAACGAGGTCAATCCAAGAAGCCGGAAATATGGCTACTATTACAACCGCTATTATTCGAGGTATTCGAATGATTATGAACTGGATCGCCGCAAAGATAAGCGACTAAAACCGGCCAGCAAAGCAACCCGCTGATGCCCGGTGTTTCTGAGCGTGGAGAATCCGGACGCCGGAAGCATAGGCATGGTCGTGCTCGCGCCTATTCGGAGGATCCATCTGGCTCTATGGGGCATAAGAACAAAAAGAGCAATAGCACCTAAGTGTATCCGAGCAAGAGAAACACCTGATTGCCAACCAAGAGACTTCCGAGTGAGGTGGAAATACCGTGTTAACCGACAGTAAACGAGTTGCTTCGCTCGTTGTGAGCGCTATGCAGCACACGGTTCATTATTGGCACTTATGCGTGCAAATGTATTGATGTTTCAGATTTGGAACAGGCATGAAACACCTTCTTAAACTCAATCTCCATCTTAATCCTGTAGTAAGGAACAGCACCTTTAGCTTCCTAGATTTGAGCTTTTCGACGTTGTTGACATTGGCTATTACTCCACTTCTGGTAAATAGAATGGGTATCGAGCAATTCGGGCTTTGGCATGTCTGCAATGCTATTTTAGGCTTTTTGGGAATTTTTAATTTGGGGTTAGGAGACACTGTCATTCGATATGTGGCAGAGTATCAGTCAAAGAATGATTTGGAGGGAATCGCCGGAGTCATTACAGCAGTTTCAACTTTGAATCTTGGACTTGCAATATTCCTGGTCGGCCCACTCTTTTTACTTTTACCATGGTTATCCCGGCTGTTTCCAGTCGAGTCGGTTGCCGCGGATCAAATACAACGAAGTTTATATATCGCACTTTGGGGGTTCATTCCGATGATGATTAGAGCAGTTATGATTGCCATCCCCAAAGGGTTTCAGGATTACAGGACTGCGGCGCTTTTCGGGACGTTTGTCAATCTGGTTACAAGCAGCCTGGCCGTAATCATCGTCTTGAACGGGGGCTCGGTGGCGGATATGGTGACAGGCGCCGTGATCGTTTCCTGGATCTCATGCTTGATCAGTATTATCATAGTCGCAAGAAAAATCAAGAGACACGGAATCCCCTTGCGATTTGTGCTTAAGGGAAAATATGTC
>CAYUUJ010000381.1:0-3264 GCA_964447845.1 uncultured Anaerolineaceae bacterium | reverse complement strand
ACGAATGGCGTAAATTTCCCGCAACGATACGTCTTTTTCCGTGATCTGGGCCGCGAGTGTCTGTACAAACCGGTCATTCTCGGTAAGCTGCTTTTGCAAGGCATGGATTGCCTGGTCATTCCGGGCAATATACCCTACCAATGCGTTTGCAGCGGGATCATTCCCTGCCAGGCTCATAATCAGGTCGGGATCAAGGTTGCGGGCATCCTTCTCAATACTCAAAGTCTTTTATGAATCGTGTTCCGCTATACAGATCCGGCCTCCAGGCACATTTTTGCATATAGCTCACTGACCCTGGATGGCGCGCCTTCTGCGATTAAATTTTCAGTGGTGTTCTGGCTATGCCTCAGGGACGGCATCACGGCCACGCAGGCAGATTGTATGGTTTCCTTGCTTTCCGGAAGCCCTACGAATTTCAGCACGCGCTTCAATTCGTCCTGCGGGTTAATAAAATAGACCTCATACTTGCTAATCAAGCGCTGCTCCGGTCGGGCTGTATTGAGAACCCGCTGGTTATATGCATGCCACAGGTCAAAGCTAAAACCTGCAGGAAAATGATCACGGTTGCCCAAGGACCGGGCGACATCCAGAGGATTCCTTAAGCAGATTATGATCTTGAGCTCCGGGATGAGCTGTCTCCAGAAAGACAAAGTAAGCGAATTACGAGGATCCTTCCATCCCCAGAACGTTCGTCCTTCAAACCCTTCCAACAGCTTTCGTGCTCTTTCCGACAAATGCTCCGGCACCTGTCGGAGGTCGAAGCTTTCTCCCGGTGGGGTGGGTAAATCCCATGCCCCGTGGTAGTGGGATAAAAGAGCATCGTTAATTGCAACAAACTCCGTGTTTTCCCAATACCCCACAGGATTGAATGAATTAGGCGGCATGAGTTCATCTTCCTCTCCAAGATATAGCCCACACACCTGTAACAATTTCGTCAGCATGGACGTTCCGGAACGATGCATCCCGGCAATGCATACTACAGCCACATTATTCACCTTATCCCCATTCCCAATAATGTTTATTAACCGGCCTATCCCTTCGAAAATCCTTTGAATCATATCCACTCAGCCGAAATAGACAAGGGTTATTGTAAGGCAGAATTAGATTCTCCATTGTGAAACCAAGTCTGTTTGTAAACCAGCCTTTACGTAGATCCGAATCATCAAATATAAGATTGAGATATTTACACCTTGCATGTTCCTGACTTAAAACAATATAGTGCCGTAAGACGTGCTTCACAGGGGAGATTGCCAGGCCGTCTCCTGACAACGTATGTCCTGCGGATAGTATGTTTTCAAACGGCATATTTCGCTGCCACGCAAGATTACGGCGATTTTTTGCAAATTCAAAAAAATAATACTGCATCATCCCGTCATAATAATTCTTACCAAAATAATCGGCCTGTGGCTCAGGAAGAAAAACAAATTCTTCAAAGTTCAAGGCGTTATAGCCCAGTTCGTCAGCCTCTCGAATGGCATCGCGTAAACTCAGACCAGGCTGGACGTGCTCCAAGACCTCATCCGCATCCAGGTGAATGACCCAATCGTGGTTTATTTTCTTATGAATGACCTGTTTAGTTTCCAACTGCTCGGTAAGAGAAAAGTGGCCATGGTATGGCAACTGCTCAACGAGTATTACAGGGTGCTTCATGTAAGCTGAATAGAGATCGTGACTGCCATCTGATGATCCGTTGTCCAAAATTGCGACATCAATTCCCTGGCTTGCCAGCATGGGAAGCAATAGATGCAGATATTGCGCCTCGTTTCTCGCAGCAATCACTGCACAAATGGATAGCATGTTTTTGTTTTTCTCGTCATTTCAGTTAACATCATATAATCGTTCCCCTTTTAGATGTTACATCCATTTTTAAGTCTGTCACATTCTGGTCCCACCTAATTAGGCGTAGGGGATTTGCAACACTAAGTGTAGTCGGGCGTGAAGCGCATTGCCTTCCGGGACGCGTCGACCTTGAAGTAAACATGTGGCTGCCAGGAGCAAGTCGGCCGGTCTGAAAAAGCATTTCAGTGCTCATTTGCTCCCAAAAAAGCCGGAGGAAAGAATCCCAGACGTATTCCCTAAGGCTGTTATGCGGAACCAATTTAATCCGAGTTCTCCGGAGAAACCTGATCAGCTTCCATGCGCAGCTGTCGATCTACAGCCTATAATCGACAACTCTCTGATGATCCGCCCAGTTATTATGCACCGGATGAGCGGCTACCAAAGATTGGGCAATCGAAAACCCGAAAAAATTATAGCATGACCGAATATCTAGTCAAGCAGGGTTAATTCGACATTGCCTGCCGCAGCGCATCCGCCCATAATGGAAGCCGCACTCCAAGGACAGTGGCGGCACGCTCGCAATCCAGAGCAGACCAGGAGGGGCGACGAGCCAGGGAAGGGAAGTCCGTCGATAGTGCGGGCAGAATTTCCCGTACGGTATGTTCCGCACGATGCGGATCAAGTTCCAGGATTATTTTCGCCCATTCGAAACGGCTGACATGCCCGCCACAGGCCAGGTGATACAACCCCGAGCTTTCATTCAGAAAATCCATGTCACGATCTAAAATCCGGGCTGTGACCTCCGCCAGAGAGCGTGCCCACGTCGGGCTGGAGACCTGGTCATCGACGATATGGAGAGTTTCTTTCTCACGTCCCCAGCGCAATACCCTGGTTACGAAATTAACCCCGCGCAGGCTGTAAAGCCAACTGGTACGCAGGATCAAGTGAGCACCACCCACTGCTTGAACCGCTTTCTCGCCGGCCAGTTTGCTTTTGCCATACACATTGATCGGCTGCGGCGTGTCTGCCTCCATATATGGAGTGCGTTTCCGGCCATCGAAAACATAGTCCGTGGAAAAGTGGATCAAGATCGCGTTTATCAGGTGGGCTGTCTCCGCCATGACACCCGGCGCGGCACCGTTCACCTGCATGGCCTGGTCCGGCTCGCTTTCAGCACGATCCACATCGGTAAACGCAGCGGCATTGACGATGACCGCGGGTTGGATCTCTTTAATTGTTTTCGTCAGCAGGCTAAAATCCCTGATATCCAATTCCCTGGAATCGAAGGCGCGTATTTCCGCCAAGGACGATAACGTGCGCTGGAGTTCCCAGCCAAGCTGGCCGCTCCTGCCCAGCAGCAGGATTTTCACACTTCCTCATCCGCCAGCCGCTTTAGATATAAGGCGTACCCATTGTCCGCCATCGAGCCGGCCAGCGATCTCAATTGGTGCGCGGAAATAAATTTCATGCGGTAGGCGATTTCCT
>CAYUUJ010000380.1:0-3271 GCA_964447845.1 uncultured Anaerolineaceae bacterium | reverse complement strand
CCATCTCATAACAGGCTGCAATGATCTGGTTCGAGATCGAGTTGTGTCCGCAGCCCTGACAAAGTGTGCTGGGAGCGCCGCGGTAATCGCTCTTGGTAAAGCCGGCCAGGTTCACCTGGACATTCGCTCCGGCCATGGGAAGTGTTTGAGTCATATTAAATTACCTCCTTCTTGAGAGAAGCTGTCTTTTTCGCTTTGGGCCTGGAATTGTTTCCAGCCGGCAATTTTGCGTTTTCGAGGATGCTGTCGCGAACCCAGTTGGCGGTCGCGGGCAGGCCGTCGCTGCATGCCACAGAGGTCAGTTTCATGGTGGACTCCGGATATGCGAGGCTTAGTAATTGATGCATCTGACCGTCGCGGTTCAATTCCACGACGAAGAGCTGGTCGTGCTGCTCAACAAATTTCTGCACCTCGTCGGTGAACGGCACAGCGCGGATCCGCAGGTAATCGGTCTTCATCCCTTTATCCGCTTCGAGCATGGTCCTGGCTTCTTCTATCGCGGCTTCCGTGGATCCAAAGGCAATGATCCCGGAGCTGGCGCCTTTGGTGCTATGCAGAACCGGAGCCGGCACATATTTCTTGGCCGTCTCATATTTTTTCCGGATGCGATCCATGTTCCGTTCCCAAACGGGAGCTTCTTCCGTATAACGGGCATTTTCGTCGTGACCTGTACCGCGCAGGAAGTAGGAAGCCATCGGGTGCTTGTTGCCTGGGACGGTGCGATAGGGAATACCATCGCCGTCTTTATCCAGGTAGCGCGCCCAATTGCCTTTCAACTCTTCCAGATCTTTTTCCCACAAGACCTTGCCGCGATCCATCGGTTGATCGGGATACTGAAATGGTTTGCACATCCACTGGTTCATACCCATGTCCAGGTCGCTGAGCACGAAGACCGGAGATTGCATGCGCTCTGCGATGTCGAAGGCCCGCCATCCGAATTCAAAACACTCGTCGGCGGAACCGGGCAATAAAATGATCTGTTGCGTATCGCCATGACCGATGAAGTTCACAAAGGTCAGGTCGCCCTGAGAGGTGCGTGTCGGCAGGCCAGTGCTGGGACCGATTCGTACCACGTCCCACACGACCACCGGGACTTCCGCATAATAGGCCAATCCGGCGAATTCGGTCATCAAACTGAGACCAGGACCGGAAGTGGAGGTCATTGCACGCAGACCGCTCCAGCCGGCACCGATCGCCATGCCAAGCGCAGCCAGCTCGTCTTCCGCTTGGACGACTGCATACGTGTTTTTACCGTCTGCGCGCTCCCGGAGCATCGGTAAATAATCGATGAGGGACTCGGCCAGCGAAGAGGCTGGAGTGATCGGATACCAGGCTGCAAATTGCACACCGCCATAGATCGAACCCAGCGCTGCGGCTGTGTTCCCGTCCGCCATGATCAGGTCACCGGTTTTATCCATCGCTTCGATATAAAAGGGATCTTTCTTTTCCAGGTTCGTCTTTGCCCACTCCGCAGCCACTTTGACAACGTTGAAGTTCATATCGATCGGTTTCTGTTTGCCCTTGAAATGAAAGCTAAGTGCGGCATGGATCTTCTCAAGGTCGATCCCCAGGATCTGGGCAACGATTCCGACATACACCATATTTCCAACCAGATCCTTGAAATCGGAAGGGATGCTTGAATCCTTGCGGACGATGTCCTTCACAGGCATGGTATACACGGTAATGTCTTCGCGGGTGATCGGCTGCTTGATATCGTCAGCGTAGAAAAAAGCCCCTCCCGGCTGGACATCCGCCAGGTCCCGCGCGAACGAGTTGGGGTTGATCGCCACCACCACTTCGTGTTCATCCCGCCGGGCAGTGAACCCGTCCTTGTTGACGCGGATCGTATACCAGGTGGGCAAGCCCTGAATATTGGATGGGAATAAATTCTTTCCGGAAACGGGGATACCCATCTTGAACAGCGCGCGCAGGATGGTCGTGTTGGCGGTCTGGCTGCCGGAGCCGTTGACCGTACCTACCGTGATCGAAAAATCATTTACGATTTTATTATTCATGGAACTCCTTGGATTTATACGGGACGATGGTTCAGCAGGTCGGTGTGATTGACCAGCGCTTCATAGCCGGCCTCGTAATTTCCTGCGCAGATCGCCTCGACCATGCTGGCATGATATCCCCAGACTTCCTGCAGATATTCATAACCGCCCATAAACCGGTTCAAGCCGACTGCTTCGTAAGCGTCCCAATAGGCTTCGAGCAGTCCGGTTACGAATGGGTTGTCGAGACGCCGATAGATCGATAAGTGCAAAATGCGATGCTCCGCGTGCGGGACCTGGATGGGAGAATTATTCAGTTTTTCCCAGGCTCGCACAATGATCGCCTGTAATTCACGCTTATCTTCACTGGTTAAATTCTTAACCGCCTCGGGCCAATAAGCGGCCTCGATATGATTGCGCAGCTCGGAATATTTTTGGAAATGACCGTCGCTTAAAGCCAGGGCATATGTGAGACTCTGCCTCACGGCCGGACCGAATGTGTAAGGCAGACGCCGGGTGCCGGTGCGCGGACGCACCTCCACCAAGCCCAGGGCGCGCGCCACCTCCAACTGTTCACGCAGGGAAGCCACACTAACACCCAGCTCGCGGCTGAGGTCCGTTAAAGCAGGCAGGGACTGCCCCGCAATTTCTTCGTGGTTGGCCAGATATCGCAGGAATTCCGAGAGCGACTCTGGGCCGTTTCTTTCTCGTAGAGTGGTCATTTCTTGGATTAATCAGATTATTCGTATTAATATAGTATACGACCCAAATTTTGAGCTGTCAAGTGAGGGAATCTTTAGCCAAGAAGGGGCTGGTCGTCGGCGGAAGGTTTGTATTGCGAAATAACGGATGTTCAAAAAACAAATAATCTCGAAAGCATGTCGTCCGGGGTTATCTGCAACGATATCTTTCACATACAAATTTTTATGGGCACAAAAAAATCATGCGGACGGCGCTAGCGCCGTCCGCATAGGGGCGACCCAATAGGTCGCCCCTACGTTACATGTGAAAAGCAATAAAGTCATCATTTTGCAAGGCAAACGGTGACTCTCTGCATGATCGTGCATAGAAACCAATGTATATTTCCAGTCTTTTTTACCGAATGAAGAGAAAATATTCGTTTCCCCCAAGCATGTAAGGTATAATTCCCCATCGTCGCATCAAAAGCGCGACAAAAATCTAATCCATAAGGCTCGCAATGGCAGGCTCCCCAATCATCACTGAGAACTACTGGAAGGACGTTCAAGTCACCAGTCAAGATATTGAATTGCTTCATA
>CAYUUJ010000379.1:0-3272 GCA_964447845.1 uncultured Anaerolineaceae bacterium | reverse complement strand
ATCGATGAAACTCCACGAATACCAATCGAAGCAGATCTTTTCAAAGTACAGTATCCCCATACCAAAAGGCAGAGTTGCGGCGACCCCCAGCGAAGCGAGTCAGATCGCTGAAGAACTAGGTGGCCGCGTTGTTATTAAATCGCAAGTGTTGGTTGGCGGTCGGGGTAAAGCCGGCGGGGTCAAGCTGGCTAAGGATGCACAGGAAGCTGAACAATTAGCCGCGCAAATCCTGGCCATGGAAATCAAAGGATTGCCGGTACGCAAGATCCTGGTGGATGAAGCGGCTGCCATCGATCAGGAGATCTATTTTGCCATCACGAACGATCGAGCAGCCAGAAAGCCCGTAATGATGGCCTCCGCCGCTGGAGGCGTGGATATTGAAGAAGTAGCGGCCACCACACCGGAAAAAATAGTCAAGGTTCACATCGATCCACTGCTCGGCTTGCGTGATTACCAGGCCCGCGATATTGCCGCATCCATCGATCTGCCGCGCGAATATTGGAAGGAATTCGGTGTGGTCGCCAGCGGTCTCTGGAAGGCATACAGCCAGAATGACGCGATCCTGGCAGAGATCAATCCTTTGATCATCACCAGGGATAAACATCTGGTTGCGCTGGACGGCAAGATGATCATCGACGATAACGCCCTCTTCCGCCAACCCGAACTGGCAGAGATGCGCGACATTGACGAAGAGGCTCCGGCCGAAACCCAAGCCCGCAAGTATGGACTGTCCTACATCAAGCTGGATGGCAACATCGGATGCATGGTCAATGGCGCCGGGTTGGCGATGGCTTCGATGGATATCATAAAATTATTCGGTGGCGAACCCGCCAACTTTCTCGATATCGGCGGGGGTGCCGGTGCGGAAAAAGTGTCCGCCGCCATGCGCATCATCCTGACCGATCCAAACGTGAAAGCCGTTCTGTTCAACATCTTTGGGGGCATCACCCGCTGCGATGAAGTTGCGCGAGGCATCCTGAAGGCGATGGAAGAGGTCAAACCCAAAGTGCCGATGGTGGTTCGATTGGTGGGCACCAACGCAGAAGAAGGGCGGAAACTGCTGGCGGACGCGAACATGATCACAGCCGAGACGCTGGCCGATGCAGCCAAGAAGGCCGTCAAGGCTGCCAAGCATAATAAGAAATAAGAATTTCTGTGGGACCTAGAGGATTTATTTCATGAGCATTTTGGTCGATAAGAATACGCGGCTGCTGGTCCAGGGCGTAACAGGCAACGAGGGCTTATTTCACACCACACAAATGGTGGCGTATGGGACTCAGGTAGTCGCAGGTGTCACCCCCGGCAAAGGCGGCGAATGGGTGCTGGATGGCAAGGTCCCGGTCTTCGATTCTGCGAAGCTGGCCGTGGAAGCGACCGATGCCAATACTTCCATCATTTTCGTCCCGGCTCGTTTCGCGCCGGACGCCATGTTCGAAGCGGCGGATGCAGGCATCCCGCTGATCATTTGTATCACCGAGGGCGTACCAGTCCAGGACATGATGCGAGTCAGAAATTACCTGGATCAGAAGAATGCACGCCTGATCGGACCCAACTGTCCCGGCTTATTGACCCCCGGCCAGGCAAAAGTAGGAATCATCCCCGGCAATATCGCCATTCCCGGCAATGTAGGCGTCGTTTCCCGCTCCGGCACACTTACATACGAAGTACTCTATGCTCTCATGCAGGTAAAAATGGGCGCTTCCACTTGCGTTGGCATCGGCGGAGATCCGATCAATGGCACGAATTTCATCGACGTGTTGGAGATGTTCGAGCATGACCCGCATACGGAAAAAGTCGTTTTGATCGGTGAGATCGGAGGAACGGACGAGGAGAAGGCGGCTGAATTTATTTCGTCAACGATGACCAAGCCGGTCGTCGGATTTATCGCCGGCCAAACTGCCCCACCCGGCAAACGCATGGGACATGCCGGCGCGATCATCGAAGGTGGCGCCGGTACGGCCGCGGAAAAGATCAAAGCTTTACAGGCGGCAGGCGTGAAAGTGGCGAAGCATCCGGAGGAGATCCCCTCCCTGCTGAAGAAATAGTAGCATGCTGAAGTTTGGCCAGGTTTAGCAAGCCCGACCAAAATCATACATAAATACAAAGAGCCGTCCCGCGTAATCGCGGGACGGCTCTACGGTTATAATCAAGTGGAATTACTTATGCGAGTCGATGTACCTGACCGCTTCACCCACGGTCGTGATTGTCTGTGCATCCTCGTCGGAGATTTCAGCTCCGAATTTGTCCTCAAAAGCCATGATGAGTTCAACCAAGTCGAGGGAATCTGCTTCCAAGTCCTCCCGAAAACGGGCTTCAGGCGTGATTTTCGCCTCGTCAGCACCGAGTAAGTCCTTAATAATTGTCTTTACTTCCGCATAAGTGTCTGCCATCTGATCCTCCTGGATTGGATTAAATTGTCGGTTTTGGGTCTCGTATTGTAACCCTTCGGCTTGCACTGTCAAGCCGTTGAACTGGCCCTTCGTGGGATTTTCAAACACAGGAACACTGCCTTATGCCAAAAGTTGCGCCGATAACCAAGCGAAAAGACGACCACCTGAAAATCAACCTTGAGCAGGACGTACGTTCTAGTCTCACAACCGGGCTGGAAAAATATCGCTTTATTCACGAGGCGCTGCCAGAACTGAACTTGGACCAGGTGGACACCAGTCTCGAGCTGTTCGGAAAACGCCTGTCTGCACCGATCCTGGTCAGCTCAATGACGGGTGGATCTACCGACGCGGAGACGATCAACATACGGCTCGCGGAAGCGGCGCAAAGCGCGGGCTTTGCCATGGGGGTCGGCTCTCAACGCGCCGCCATCGAGCATCCTGAATATGCCAAAACTTTTCAAGTCCGCCGCGCTGCGCCGGATATATTACTTTTTGCAAACCTGGGCGCCATACAATTGAATTATGGCTATGGTGTTGACCATTGTAGACGCGCGGTGGATATGATCCAGGCAGACGCCCTATATCTACATCTGAATCCATTACAGGAAGCCGTCCAGGATGGCGGGGATACAAAATTTGCCGGTCTTGCAGACAAGATCGAAGAGGTGTGCAAAAAACTTTCGGTCCCTGTGATCGTAAAGGAGGTCGGTTGGGGGATCTCGGAACAGACCGCCAAGCGGCTTGCGAATTGTGGCGTCGCTGCGATCGATGTGGCCGGCGCGGGCGGCACCAGCTGGTCTCAGGTGGAAATGCACCGCGCACCGGACGAATTCATGCGGCAGTTGGCCGGGACCTTTGTCGGTTGGGGCATTCCCACCACCG
>CAYUUJ010000378.1:0-3273 GCA_964447845.1 uncultured Anaerolineaceae bacterium | reverse complement strand
GCTTCGCGCATATCGTCCGTGTTGGGTTTGAAGGCCAGGCCGAACAGACCGATCGTCTTTCCCTTTAATCCGCCGACCATTTGATCCACATGCTTAACCGCATCCTTGCGGCGGTCATAGTTCACCGTCGTCACCGAATTCAAGATGCGCGGATTAAGTCCTTTCTCCTCGGCCATGAATGCCAGCGCTTTAACATCCTTCGGGAAACAGGATCCGCCCCAACCCAGGCCTGCATCCAGGAAAGAAGGCCCGATGCGTTTGTCGTAGCCCATGCCCGCCGCGACTTCCTTCACGTCCGCGCCGACGCGTTCGCACAGATCGGCGAGTTCGTTCATAAATGAGATCTTTGTCGCCAGGAACGCATTGGAGGCGTATTTGATCATCTCGGCTGTGCGCAGGTCTGTGATGACGATCGGGGCGCGCAGCGGCAGATGCAAATGCGCCACCTTGGCGGCTGCGTCAGGGTCGAGCGATCCGATCACGGTGCGGTGCGGACTGGAGAAATCGCCGATGGCTGAACCCTCGCGCAGGAATTCCGGACAGGAGACAACCGCGAAGTTTATCGGCTTGGGCTGGGCGGACTTGATCATATCGGCCACCCAGTCCCCGGTCCCGATCGGAACTGTGGACTTGTTGATGATGATCAGCGGGCCGGTCATGTTCTCTGCGATGGATTTGGCTGCCGAAGCAACGTACTGCAGGTCCGCTTCGCCGTTGACGCCCGAGGGCGTGCCGACCGCGATAAAGGCGTACTCAGCGTCTTTGAGACCTTCCTTATAAGAGGTGGTGAAAGCCAGCCGCCCCGCCTGCACATTGCGCTTGACCAATTCTTCGAGTCCCGGCTCATAGATCGGCATGACGCCCTTGTTCAGGTTCTCGATGCGCTTCTCGTCCACGTCCAGCGCGATAACCTTATTCCCCAGATCGGCAAAACAGGCGCCTGTCACCAGACCGACATAGCCGACGCCGACGACGCATATTTGTTTCATTGAATTTCCCTTTCGTACATGCTGCCGCCTTATGCGGGCACGGCGAATATACCACATCCGTGAGAGGCCGCGTGCCCTGCAGCGTGACGTATAATCGCGGCATGCGGATCTTATATGTAGCCGACGGGCGTTCACCGATCGCCCTGAACTGGATACGATATTTTGCAGAACGGGAGGAAGTTCATCTGGCCTCGACCTTCTCCTGTTCGCCAGACCTTCCTTTAAAAGGTTTGGATATCATCCCAGTCGCGTTCAGTGGGATCAAAAAGGAAACATCCGCTCCGCGAAACGCCGCCTCTCCCGGCCCAGGCCTGCGCACAGCCATCAGACAGTGGCTCGGCCCCCTGACCATTTCCCGCACAGCCGGCCGTCTGCGGGAGGTGATCGAGCGCGTCAAACCGGATCTCATCCATGCATTGAGGATCCCCTATGAAGGTATGCTTGCCGCAGACGCGTATACTGGCGTACCGCTGCTTGTCTCCGTCTGGGGAAATGACTTTACTTTACATGCCCCCTCTACCCCACTCATGCGTCATTACACGCGCTGGACCCTGCAGACAGTGAATGCCTTGCACGCCGATTGTCAACGCGATATCCGCCTCGCCCATCAGTGGGGCCTGGCATCCGATAAACCGACCCTGGTGACGCCCGGCAATGGCGGTGTACGCAATGATATTTTTTACCCGCCTCCAACCCCAGTCAGGGCACCCGTGATCTTCAACCCGCGCGGCTTCCGCGCCTATGTCCGAAACGATGTTTTTTTTAAAGCCATCCCGTTGGTGCTCGCACAAAAACCGCAGGCGCGCTTTTTATGTGCCGCCATGGCAGGTGAAACGCAGGCGATCCAGTGGACCAGAGAGCTGGGCATCCAGCATGCGGTCGAGTTGCTTGAGCCGCTCCCGTATTCGGAAATGGGAGACCTGTTCCGCCGGGCGCAGGTGGTGGTCACACCTACGGTCCACGACGGTACACCCAACTCCCTGCTGGAGGGTATGGCCTGCGGATGCTTCCCGGTGGCCGGCGATCTGGAGTCGATCCGCGAATGGATCACGCCGGGTGTCAACGGCCTGTTGGCGGATGCAACCGACGCCAATTCCCTGGCGAATGCCATGCTCACTGCCTTGGAAAACAAAAACCTGCGGGCGCAAGCCGCAGGCCTCAATCAGGATCTCATCCTCTCACGCGCCGAATTTACGCGCTGTATGGCAAAAGCATATAATTTCTACAGAAATATAACTCTTACTTCTTAATACCTGTCTACTTTTTCGCTTATTACTTTTTACTTATTACTTTTTACTTATTACTTTTTACTTATTACTTTTTACGTTTTACGCTTCACGTTTTATTATTCAGATCTCTCGCGGCGCCTGCAACGCATCCAGCCGGTCTTGCAATTCAATTTGACGTGACTGTGCCGCTGAACGTACCTGGTTGACGAAACCCTGGCCGCGCTGACGCAAACCATTCCGCAGGTCTTCGCCGGACTCCGGGGTCATCAGCAACGCGATCGTCGAACCGACCAGCGAACCCACCATCACCCCGATCAGAAAGCCGAACATTCTACGCATATCAATCTCCTTTTTAATGTCATTGCGAGCGATGGTGCCGTAGGCGCCAGAGCGTGGCAATCTCAAGGCTAATAATGGGATTGCTTTCCGAAGGCTCGCAATGACAGAGCTTAGATGATGTTTTGAAAATAATACTTGCTTAATGAAATTATAGGCGAAAATCTATTTTTGTGGAATAATGAGGCTGCCGCGCGTATCAGCGTATCCACGACCCGAACGCGACGGCGGATCCTGAAAGCTTATCTGTGTGGCTGTTGCTAAACGGCTGATCCGGGGAAAAGCCGTACGCATGGCCCCTACCTTAC
The DNA here is from genome assembly GCA_964447845.1 of uncultured Anaerolineaceae bacterium. Taxonomy (GTDB): domain Bacteria; phylum Chloroflexota; class Anaerolineae; order Anaerolineales; family Villigracilaceae; genus DASXQN01. The sequence continues at coordinate 411 of CAYUUJ010000378.1, read as the reverse complement.
CCAAAGGAGGGTACCTTGTCCACATCAACACCGGTTTCCATGTCTGCTGCCCGCAAAAAAGTGACCACGCTCACGTTCCGCGAGAAAAAGGAACGCGGCGAGCCGATCACCATGTTGACGGCCTACGACTATCCCACAGCGCTGGCGATGGATAAAGCCGGTCTCGATTCGATCCTGGTGGGCGACTCGCTCGGCATGGTCGTGCTCGGTTACGAAAATACCCTGCCTGTCACGATGGAAGAAATGCTGCATCACGCCCGCGCTGTTTCCCGCGGCGCGAAGACCGCGCTTTTGATCGGCGACATGCCATTTATGTCCTACCAGGTTTCAGTGGATGAGGCGGTCCGCAACGCCGGCCGCTTCCTCCAGGAGGCCGGCATGGACGCGGTCAAGCTGGAGGGCGGGCGCGAG
>CAYUUJ010000377.1:0-3288 GCA_964447845.1 uncultured Anaerolineaceae bacterium | reverse complement strand
AGGGCGGAGGACCCGGCCTGGGCCTGGCGATCGCCCGTGGGATCATAGAGACCCACGGCGGATCGATCTGGGTGGAATCGAAGGGCTACGACGAAACAGAATTACCCGGGTCCACGTTCCACATATTACTGCCTACGCGCAGCGAACAGCAGGATGCGCGCGTGACAAAATTATTTGCGAGGCTGGAAGCGAGCAAGACGGACCTGTATGGCAAAAAAGAGACCCGAACCGACCACACCGCCCCGTGAGCGCGCCTTCCTCGTGGGAGTCGAGATCTTTCAGCAAAAACATCTGCTGCCGCTCGAAGATTCTCTCACTGAGCTTGGGTTGCTTGCCGATACTGCCGGGTTGGTCGTTGTCGGCCAATTAACCCAGAAGGTGGACCATCCTCACGTTGAAACCTACATCGGTCCGGGCAAGGTGGAGGAATTAATGGCGTTCGTGGAAGAGACCCTCGCCCAGGTGGTGATCTTCGACGACGAGTTATCGCCGCGCCACCTGCGCGAGTTGGAACGCATACTCGGCCCAAAAGTGCGGGTCATGGATCGGACCTCCCTGATCCTCGACATTTTCGCCCAACACGCCCATTCCCGCGAGGGTATGTTGCAAGTGGAATTGGCGCAATACGAATACTATTTGCCTCGCCTCACCCGCCAATGGACCCATTTGGCCCGGCAAGCCGGCGGTGGCGGCGGCCGGACCGGTTCGTCCGGCGGCGTCGGCCTGCGCGGCCCGGGTGAAACACAGCTCGAGGTCGATCGCCGCACGATCCGGACGCGCATTTCGAATTTGAAACGGGAATTGGAAAAAGTGCGCGCCCATCGTATGCGCTATCGTGCCCAACGCAAACGCTCGCGCATCCCGATCGTGGCGCTGGTAGGCTATACCAACGCCGGCAAGTCCACCCTGCTCAATCGCATCGCCCGTTCTGAGGTTTTTGCGGCGGATCAATTATTCGCCACCGTCGATCCGACCACACGGCGCGTGGAATTACCCGGGGGCTACCAGGCTCTATTTACAGACACGGTCGGGTTCATCCAAAAACTGCCTACGCAGCTGGTGGCTTCATTCCAGGCCACCCTCGAGGAAATCGCGGAAGCCGATTTATTGCTGCACGTGGTTGATATATCTCATCCGAACGCTTTGAATCAATTTCAGTCCGTGCAGGAAACCCTGGATGAGATCGAAGCCGGCCATATTCCCATTGTTACTGCGCTGAATAAGGTCGATCGTTTGCACGATCCCGAGCGCGCCCGGGATATTTTGAAACAATTTCCAAAGTCTGTCGCTACCTCCAGCTTGAAGGGCACCGGAGTGGCTGATTTGTTGAAGCTGGTCCAGCAAGAGTTATACGAGTCTTATCCCCCGCTGGATGTCCGCCTGCCCTATCAGCAGGGAGCGTTAATTTCGCTGTTCCATGAAGCTGGTCAGGTGGATCTGGTGGAGCATGAACGCGGCGGCGTGGTCATGCACGGTCGGATCCCGGGCAGGCTGGTCGCGCAATTCAAACGCTGGATGTCGAATGGCCATGAGCAGGTCCCTGCTGTTGCAGAAGATGAGGAGCAAGTCTGATGTCAAAAATGCTGGATGTCCTTTCGGAATACCTGGCGCGTCGGAAAGGGCTGTTGCCCTTGCTGGGCATTTTATTGATCGTGCTCAATTTAGGACTGCAAATAATTGCACCCGGAATATGGCTGGCCACCAGCAATCTTTGTCTGCACTTCGGTCTGATCCTTGCGATCGTGGGTTTAATGTTGGCCCGGGCGCTTTAGTGGTTTTATTAATCAGTCCAGGTTTTCCACCGCCTAAAATGAAACCAACCAACACTGCTCAACAGAAGCCGATCAAGAATAAGGTGTTCGAAATGCTTCATCAGCGCATTATCGCCGGTGAGTATGCGGCCGGCCAATGGTTGCGACAAGAGGATATCGCCAGCCAGATGGGCGTCAGCATGACACCAGTCCGTGAGGCTCTTGATCTATTGGTCTCTGCCGGCCTGGCAGAACGGGTTCCATATCGAGGGGTTCGGGTACGCGAACTTTCGCACACAGAGATCACAGAGGCGTATGGGCTGAGGTTGTTGCTGGAAAGCGCAGCCGCGCGGGCTGCGGCAACGCATATTACCCCCGAGCAAGTCCAAGCTTTGTCCGGCATCGTAGACGAGCTTCAGAGCCATGTCACACTCAACGAAATGTCGCGGGCGCGACAGCTGAGCCGCGAATTTCATCTAGCGATCGTACAGGCCTCCGGCAATAGCTTGCTCGTCAAATCCTACAGTGTTGTGATCAACTCTTTCCCGGATTGGATGCTGTACGAAGCCATGTTTCGTCATCCCGAGTTATTAGCCGCCAGCCTGGCCGAAGAACAGGGTGAACATCGTGCCATTGTGAACGCTCTTGCCAACCATGATGCCGAAGCAGCCGCACACAAGGCCATGCAGCACATCCTGCATATGGGAAGAGATATGGAACGGCTGCTAGGAATACCCGGTGAGAAACTGCGGGAAAAGGAACGGTGGGTCATGCCCCTGCTCAATGAGCGACTGGCTGATAATCCACTGCCTTAAAGACTCTTTAGAGAGCAAAATAAACTTAGGGAATCTCGTTACAATACCTGGACGACGGTTGAACCGGTCGTCCAGGTAAATTTACAATGGTCTCTACAAGTATGCATAAAATCACTCTTTCTTATTTAACTTTTCTGTTTTTCCTGACCGGGTGTGCCCGGTCGGTTCCTATAACAACCGCTACTCCCCAGGTAGCGACCGTGGACCTATCTTCCACGCCGGTTCCTTCCTCGACCCCAGAATTGATCCCGTTTGTTGGTCCGACAGCCACCCTGTTCGTGCATCCCATGTCCATTCAAACCATGCGCCAAGGGAATTATCCGGGTAGCGACATCGTGATCGTGGACGAATTAGCCCGCGGCACGAACTACAGCCGGTATTATGTTTATTATCTCTCTGAAGGTTTGAAAATTTTTGCCCTGCTTACCGTACCGGACGGCGAAATCCCATCCGGCGGATGGCCGGCCATTGTGTTCAACCACGGCTACATCCCACCGGATGTATATAAGACCACTGAAAGATATATTGCTTACGTGGACCGATTGGCAACCAGTGGTTTTGTTGTTTTCCGAATCGACTACCGCGGGAATGATCAATCCGAAGGTGAGGCCACCGGGGCCTACGGAAACCCGGGCTACATCGTGGACGTTTTGAATGCAGTCGCTTCGATCAAAAGGTATCCACAGGTCAATCCGGAACGAGTTGGGATGTGGGGCCACTCC
>CAYUUJ010000376.1:0-3299 GCA_964447845.1 uncultured Anaerolineaceae bacterium | reverse complement strand
CTTTCCGTTTTCTATGAGCAGCGCCAGATCTTGCACGGCGTTGATCTCGATGTTCCATCTGGGCAGGTGACGGCTTTGATCGGGCCGAACGGGGCGGGCAAGTCCACGTTGATGCGCGCCGTGAGCGGCGTGATCCCGATCCAGGGTGGATCCGTCCGCACGAATGGCGATGACTTTGCCTCGCTGGCTCCCATGCAGCGGGCGAGATTGATCGCCACCGTGCCGCAGGCTGTTTCGCTTCCGGCCGCTTTCACCGTATGGGAGACCGTGTTATTCGGCCGCACGCCATACTTGAATTTCCTCGGTCAGTTATCCGCGGCGGATGAAGAATTTGCCCGGCGTGCGCTGGAACGCGTGCATGCGCTGTACTTGTCCGAACGGCGTGTCGGCGAGCTTTCCGGCGGCGAGGCGCAACGCGTGCTGCTGGCGCGCGCCTTATGCCAGTCCACACCGATATTGTTGCTCGACGAACCGACCGCGCATTTGGATCTGCAGTATCAAATCAGTTTATTGGAACTGGTGCACGAGCTGGCCCACAAGGATAACCTGGCGGTCCTGCTCGCTTTGCATGATCTCAATCTGGCCGCGCGTTTCGCGGACCGCGTGGCATTAATGGTGGCGGGTCAGATCCAGGCGATGGGTACCCCGAGTGAAGTATTAACCGCCGGGTTGATCTCGCAGGCGTACTGTCTGCCGGTGCAAGTGGTGGAGCATCCGCTGACAGGCGGTCCGTTGGTGCTGCCGGAGACGGGGAAATAAAAAGCCGCTCGCACGAGAGGGTGGAAACGGCTAACGATGATTATAGAACTCGACCTGCCAGCGCCACTCACTTCCATCTTCAGCATTCCACCATTCGAGCAGTTGTCCCACTTCGCCGCCCGGCAGGATCACAAGTCGTCCAATATCCTTGCGGGTGGGCCACAAGTCTTCGCGCACCACGCGTTGGCCCCGGCGTGTCAGGCGGGCCATGGGCCGATCGGCGGTCTGGGGCAAGTCCCGGCCAATAGCCAGCCGGCTGCCTTTGGTGCTGCGGACTTCAACTGTCAATTTTGGCGGTGGGGCGTGGACGAGCAGGATGTCGGTGGGATCCAAACGGCCTCGTGCGAAAGGGACTCCGGTTGCGCCGGCCTCGGGATACCACAGATCCCAGATCTGGAGTTTGGTGTGAGCGTTCATGGAAGCTCTCCTGTCGAAAAATCAGTATAGCACCGTTCCCCTTGCATTTCTCTTATGCAAATCGTATAATCACCGGAGTAATTTATCCGGGAGTAGTAAGCGGCCCGCAGACTGATAGAGAAGGAGACCTGGTGCTGGAAGTCTCCGCAGGACATCGCCGCTGAAGTAGCCTGGAAATAATGCTGAAGAAAAGTGTCACCGGTCAAGTGTCAGGTGTCACGTAGTAGAACAGCACGGAGGCCGCCCGGTACAGCGGTGCCCGAATTATCGGGACAAAGTGCGCTGAAATGATCCGCGAATTTGCGCTAATACCCCTTCGGGGCGAATTCATTCGTGTGAATGAGCGAAAATTCGTGGATAAGAATCAGCGAATTGAGGTGGTACCGCGAAGTAAACACTTCGTCCTCATAAGGATGAAGTGTTTTTTATTTAATACATGTCATTGCGAGTCTTCGAGAAGCAATCCCCTCAATGAGCATGGGGATTGCCACGCTCCCTTGGTCTCGACCGAAGGTCTCGACCGGCGGTCGCTCGCAATGACATGAGGATAAGGAGCAAGCATGACCGACCAGGAATTACCGAAAGCCTACGATTTCAAATCCACCGAGCCGCGCATCTACGAGATGTGGGAGAAGGGCGGCTACTTCAAGCCGCATAATGATCCCAATCAGCCGGGCTTTGACCCCGCCATCGAGCCGTTCGTGATCGCCATCCCGCCGCCAAACGTGACCGGTGAACTGCATCTCGGTCATGCCATGTTCGTCAGCGTGGAAGATCTGATGACGCGCTATCACCGCATGAAAGGTCTGTCTACATTATGGATCCCCGGCTCCGACCACGCGGGTATCGCCACACAGTTGATGGTGGAGCGCCATCTTTTGCAGACCGAGGAAGTGACGCGCGAGGAACTCGGCCGCGAAGAATTCGTCAAGCGCACCTGGGACTGGAAGAAAAAGTATGGAAGCATCATCACCAACCAGATCCGCCGACTCGGCGCCTCGTGCGACTGGGAACGTGAACGTTTCACCCTGGACGAGGGCTTGTCGCATGCGGTGCGGGAGGCCTTCGTGCGCCTGTACGAAAAGGGACTGATCTACCGCGGCCCGCGGCTGATCAACTGGTCCCCGGGCCTCAAGACGGCCGTCTCGGACCTGGAAGTGGAATACAGCGAAGAAGAAGCCACGCTGTATTATTTCAAATATATGCTCGCCGATCGTATGGGCGGGTCTGGTATGGATTCATCCGGGAATTCGGCTGGTGAGCGAGAGACCCGCCCCAACTACATCCCGGTGGCCACCATCCGTCCCGAGACCATCCTCGGCGATACGGCCGTGGCGGTGCATCCCGAGGATGAACGCTATAAAAAATTCATCGGCAAAATGGTCCTCGTCCCGATGCTTGGGCGCGAGATCCCCGTCATCGCGGATGAATACGTCAGCCAGGAATTCGGCACCGGCGCGCTCAAGATCACGCCCGGTCACGACCCGAACGACTACACCATCGCGCAGCGCCACAACCTGCCCGTCATATCGATGCTGGACGAGGCCGCGAAGATCAACGAAAACGGCGGCCCGTACCAGGGTCTGGACCGATTCGAGGCGCGCGAAAAGATCTGGAAAGATATGCAGGCTGCCGGTCTGGTCATCAAAACCGAAAAATATACGACCACCCTGCCGCGTTCACAGCGCGGCGGCGAGATCGTGGAGCCGATGATCTCCACGCAGTGGTTCGTCAAGATCGAGCCGCTGGCCAGGGCCGCGCTGGCAGCCGTGAAAAATGGAAACATCCAGATCGTCCCCGAGCGTTTCGAGAAAGTGTATTTCAATTGGCTTGAGAACATCAAGGACTGGTGCATCAGCCGGCAATTGTGGTGGGGGCACCGCATCCCGGTCTGGTATTGCGAAAAGAATCACATGAGCGTGGGCCGCGCGGATCCCACGCAATGCGCGACCTGCGGCTCGCAGGATATCCATCAGGACGAAGATGTGCTGGATACCTGGTTCTCTTCAGGGCTGTGGCCGTTCTCCACGCTGGGCTGGCCGGATGAGACACCGGACTATAAATATTTCCACCCCACCTCTTATATGGAGACGGGCTACGACATCCTGTTCTTCTGGGTGGCG
>CAYUUJ010000375.1:0-3303 GCA_964447845.1 uncultured Anaerolineaceae bacterium | reverse complement strand
CTTCATTAATTTCGTGCGGGCAGTTTCGACATCCGGCGCGCTGCGGATCAGGTTGATGACCTCGTCCAGGTTTTTCAATGCGATCAGATATCCTTCGAGGATGTGCGCGCGTTGTTTGGCCTTCTCCAAATCGAACTCGGCGCGGCGCTTGATGACCGTCAGCCTGTGCTCGATATAGACGCGTAATGCCTGCTTGAGGGTCAGGGTACGCGGCTCGCCGTCCACCAACGCCAGCAGGTTGATGCTGAATGTGGACTGCATGGGCGTGCGGCGGAACAGATCCGAGAGCACTTTCTCGGGCAGCGCGGTCTTGCTCAACTCGATCACAATGCGCATACCCTGACGGTCGGACTCATCCCGCAGGTCAGACAAGCCTTCGAGTGTGCCGTCGCGCGCCAGCTCGGCGATGCGTTCCACCAGGCTGGACTTGTTGACCTGATAGGGCAGTTCGGTGACGATGATGCGATTGCGGCCGCCCTTCATTTCCTCGATGTGCGCCTTGGCCTGGATGGTGACACGCCCGCGCCCGGAGCCATACGCGGCCTCGATGCCTTCCTCGCCTTTTTGCTCAATGATCAGGCCGCCGGTCGGAAAGTCCGGCCCCTGCACGAACTGCATCAGATCGTCCACGCTCAGGTCATCCAGCTTTTCCCATTTCTCCAGCATGTAGACCAATGCATCCACCACTTCGCCGAGGTTGTGGGGCGGGATGGAGGTGGCCATGCCCACCGCGATGCCGGTGGCGCCGTTGACCAAAAGGTTCGGGAGCGCGGCCGGCAGCACCGAGGGTTCTTCGAGCGTGTCGTCGAAGTTGGATGTGAAGTCGACTGTATTTTTATTGAGGTCTGCCAGGATATCGATGGCAGGCGCCGTCAGACGGGCTTCGGTATACCGCATTGCCGCCGGCGGGTCGCCGTCCACGGAACCGAAGTTGCCCTGTCCATCCACAAGCATTGTCCTGAGGGAGAAATCCTGAGCCATGCGCGCCATGGCTTCGTAGACCGCCGAGTCACCGTGCGGGTGATATTTGCCCAACACTTCGCCGACGATACGCGCGGACTTCTTGTATGTTGTATCGGCGCGGATGCCCATGTCGTACATCGCATACAGGATGCGCCGTTGGACGGGCTTGAGTCCGTCGCGCGCGTCCGGCAACGCCCGCGCCACGATGACCGACATGGCGTAATCGAGATAAGCCTGCTGCATCTCGCTGTCGATGTCTATTTTGCGAATTAATCCAAGTTCCATATGGGCTCCAAAGTCTAAACACAAAGGACACGAAGGGCACTAAGGGTTAAAGAAAAAATCTTTGTGACCTTGGTGTCCTTGGTGTTTAATTATTTCAATGCTGGTTCTAATTGCGGGCTTATCTTACGGGGAAAGATGCGCGGCGTCAAGTAGGGGCGACCAAAGGATTCATTCTTTAGCCACGGATCCTTCGGCGGATTTTCACGGATAAACTTTTAAATAAATCCGTGTAATCGGTGCAATCCGTGGCTGCTCTTAAGGTTTAAAGTTGATTACCTTCGTCACACACGTCCCGGACTGGCCGGTGTTCGAGCATAGCGTGATCCTGACGCGTATCCTGTGATCATCGAAGTTGTACGCGAAGGATGAGGAACTGACCACAAATGAACTGCCGGGCTCGAGCACGTCTTTTGTGCTGGTCGAGCCGCAGCCGTCACGATCGACAAAGCCATTGGTGTAATTGGTCATTTCCGTATCGGTGTCGCGGTCTATGATCGTCAGGCCCATCGACCGGAAAGTCAGCGAGCCGGTATTCTTCAAGTTAATATCCACCCACCAGCTGCTGTTCGAGCAATCGTCCATATCCGAGAAGGTAGCCTCGAAATTCGGCGAAGGCGTGGGAGTGAATGTCGGTGTGGGTGTGGGCAGAGGCGTGAAGACCGGCAGAGCGGTGGTGTTGCCGATTAAGGTGGCATATTGTCCCCAGACCCAGCAGAATTCGTCGCCTGAATCCGGGTTGCGGATGTACCAGTAATTCCCGGTGGGGTCGCGGGCGAGGACCTCGGCGGTCTCGCCCACCAGCAATGCCCCTTCGATGCCGTATACCTTCCCCGGTCCGTTGCGGCAATTGGTAGCCACGGTGACGCTGATCATCGGGACGACCGGCGTAGGTGTAAAGAGCGGCGGCAGTGTGAGGGTCAGCGTCGCGGTATCGGTGGGCGGCGGAGGTGTGAAGGTTAACGTGGGTGTTTGTGGAGTAGCGGTGGCAGGGATGACCGCCAGCTCGGTCTTTGCCGCGGCGGCGGTCATGGTCTGAACGATGAAAGTCTTTACGGCGTCCGGGTCCAGTGTGGGCGTGACAGCGGGCACGGCGCAAGCCAGGGCGGCCAGCGACAATATCATGCATGCGAATGTGAAGCGGTTCAAATGTGACATTTTTCCTCCTGCTCCAACCATGTCATTGCGAGCGTACTTTGCGAAGCAATCTCCTCTTGAGCGGAATGGTAGCCGCCCGGGCCAAGACGCTTCGCGGCCTCGGCGCCCGGGGCGAAAAGACCTCGCCCCTACACGAATCTTGTTTTTTCCCTTAGTGCCCTTGGTGTCCGTCGTGTTTAATATTTCCCATTTTCCAGATCAGATACCCCTTCATCAACCATTTGCGCTGTGTCTCCACGGAATAACCATACTCAGCCAGCCGTTCCGCTGCAACCGTGAACCATTGCCGGGGACCGTAAATCTTCGTGGCAGATGTCTCCGCTGCAGCGCGTTTCCAGTCTTCGAAGAAGCCGTGGATCGGCTCGTCGGGTACGACGCGGTGGATCAGATTCTTCGGCAGGATGGTTTGGAATTCTTCCACGTCGAAACCGGTGTGGAAATTGGTGCTGAAGACCAGCGCTTCCATCTCCCATTTTCCATTCTCCATCTTCCTAACTACATTCGCCGCCCACACCTGGCCAAACGGCGTTGAGGTGCCTTCGATCATCAAGCCTCCGGGCATAACATATTGGGCGAGGGTTTCATAGGCAGGCGCGAAATCTTTTTCGTCGTATTGACGCAGCACATTGAAGGCACGCAGCAACCGCACTGTCTCCCCCTCTTTGATTGGCAAATTGAAGCCGCCCAATCTGAAATGCGTATGCTCGTCCGCATATGGCTGCGCAGCGTTCACGCGTTCGGGGTCTATCTCAACGCCCAGGATCGGCAAAGAAGGGTTCACCCTTCTGAAGCGCGCCGCCGATTCGAGCGTGGTACGCGCGTCCGCCCCGTAGCCCAGGTCGACGAACAGGGAACGCGCGAACAGGTCCTCGGTCCGCGTGAGGAGCGAGGGGTCGTAGA
>CAYUUJ010000374.1:0-3308 GCA_964447845.1 uncultured Anaerolineaceae bacterium | reverse complement strand
AACGGGTTTGGTAAAAACGTAGGGGCGACCCATTGGGTCGCCCCTACTCGTTTAACAACGTGGGTATCGTTTCCAAGATCTTATCCCGCACTTGACGGAAAACTGCCAGCCGCTGCTCGTCCGTTCCCTCGGCCTTGGCCGGATCCGCGAAACTGTGATGGACGCGGCGGCCCGCCCGTCCCGGCCAGACCGGGCACTCTTCGGCAGCCAAATCACAGACAGTGATCACCAGGTCGAAATCCTTCGTAAGCAATTCGTCTATGTGCTTGGATACGCCAGTGTGCGTGATCCCGATTTCCGCCAGAGCCTGGATCGCTAATGGATGCACAAAACCGGCCGGCTTCACGCCTGCAGAGAACGCCCGCCAGCTTTGGGGATGGCGGGCATTGACGATCGCTTCGGCTAACTGACTGCGGGCGGAATTCCCGGTGCACAGGAACAAAACGCTGCGCGTTTGAGAGCTCATCCGAACCTGCCTGTCACATAATCCTCCGTGCGCTTTTCCTTGGGCGCGGTGAAGATGGTTTTGCCTACTCCATATTCCACCAACTCACCTTGTAGAAAAAAAGCGGCGTAGTCGGCCGTACGCGCAGCCTGCTGGACGGAATGCGGCACGAGGATGATCGTGTGCTCCTTCTTCAACCCCTGTAACGCAGCTTCCACCTTGCCGGTTGAGATCGGATCCAGCCCGGAGGTTGGCTCATCCAGCAGGATAATTTCCGGCTGCAGGGCAAGCGAACGCGCCAGGCACAATCGCTGTTGCTGTCCACCGGAAAGGGCGATGGCGGGGTCGTCAAGACGATCCTTTACTTCATCCCATAAGGCAGCCAGCTTGAGGCTGCGCTCCACGGCTTCATCCAGGCGCGAGCGGCGTTTCTCACCAGCTAATTCCAGACCGTAAGTGAGATTCTCTCGAATACTCATCGGCAGGACGACCGGCCGCGCAAAGACCATACCCACTTTGCGGCGCAGCGCGATCACGTCCGTTTTGGGATCCAGGATATTTTCCCCGTCGATCAGGATACGGCCGGAACTGGCCCGCACCTCGGTCAGATCGTTCAACCGGTTGAGGCAGCGCAACAGGGTGGATTTCCCGCCGCCGGCCGGACCAAAGAGTACGGTCACTGCATTGGTACGGACTTTCATACTGATATCTCGCAGTGACTCTACGCCGTCGGCGTATTGCAGGGAGAGATCCTCGATCACGATCTTGTCTTTCACTGGATCACCATTGTCTGCGAGCCCTGGCGCGCGAGCGAATCACGGTCGCGATCAAGTTCATGGTCAATACAAAAACCAGCAGGACCAGCGCCGTTCCGTATTGGATCTGAATGGGCATCTCAGGCACCTGCGTCGAGATCACAAACAAGTGGTAGGGCAGGGCCATGGTCGCATCGAATGGCGATCCAGGCAGACGCGGCAGAAAGAAAGCTGCGCCTGTGAACAGGATCGGCGCAGTCTCGCCGGCTGCGCGTTCGAGACCGAGGATCACGCCGGTCAAAATCCCGGGCAGGGCCTCTTTCAGTACGATACGACGGATGGTCTGCCAGCGGGTCGCGCCCACGGAAATACTGACGGTGCGGAAGGCTTGTGGAACGGAACGCAGGGATTCCTCGGCGGTGCTGATAATGACCGGCAGGGTCATGATCGAGAGGGTCAACGAAGCAGCCAGGATCGAAGTGCCGAATTTCAAAAAGAGCACGAACAGACCCAGCCCAAAAAGTCCGTAAACTACAGATGGAATGCCGGCCAGATTGATTATCGCGATCCGGATAATGCGTGTGAAGGGCGTGTCAGCTGCGTATTCCGAAAGATAAATAGCCGCCGCGATCCCGAGCGGTACGGAAAAGAGCGCGGTGCCGAGCGTTAGATAAAACGTCCCGATAATCGCCGGCAGGATACCACCTGCCCGCATCCCATCGTGCGGGAATCCGCTCAGAAATTCCCACGAAATGGCCGGCGCACCCTGCACCACGATATGGATCACGACACCCACGATCGGCGCGACCGTCAGGATCGCCATCAGGGTCAGTAAAGCGAAGCCGAGACGTTGCGTCAGGTGCCGGTTGAGAGAAAAAATCCGTTTCATAAAATCATTGTAGGGGCGACCGGGCCGGTCGCCCCTACGACAAAATCCTTTCAGCGCGTTTCCTGGCCCGGAATACCACGGACGAGGCCGCGATGTTGACGCCCAGCGAGATCAGGAACAAGACCAGACCGATGAAGAACAGCGTATGGTAGTGGACACTGCCATTTGCCACCTCGCCCATCTCCGCCGCGATCGTGGCCGTCATGGTACGGACAGGTGAAAATAGGCTCAGGGGCGTGATCGCAAGCACGGGTGCATTACCCGTCACCATCATCACGGTCATCGTCTCGCCGATGGCGCGGCCGACACCCAGCATCACAGCCGTCAGAGTACCGGAGCGGGCAGCAGGTAGTGTGACGCGCCAGATGGTCTGCCAGCGAGTGGCACCTAAAGCCCAGGCTCCTTCGCGGTACGCGCGCGGGACCGCGTCCAACGCATCCTCGGCTACCGAAACGACAGTCGGTACGGCGATCGCGCCTAAAAGCAGAGAGCCGGTAAGAGCCGTCAGACCAGTCGGCAGGTCCAGGAAGACGCGCAGAAACGGTGAGAGAACCAGGATGCCGAGAAAGCCAAGCACGACGGATGGCAATCCTCCGAGCAATTCGACCAGAGGCTTTAAGATTTCACGCATCCACCGCGGGGCGATCTCGGAGATATAAATCGCAGTCCCGATCCCGAACGGAACCGCGATCAGGGCGGCGCCGAGTGTGACAATTAATGATCCAGTCAACAGCGGGAGCAGACCGAAATAGTCTTCGATCGGATACCAACGCTGGCTTAATAAGGCACCTGGCTCCACTTCGCCGAGCGTCGGCAGACCTTCGCGCAGCAGGAAAAAGAAGATCAATCCCACAAAGACCACCGCGGAAAAACCGCTGGCCTTGACGAGACGGGTTATGATGAATTCCTGCCAGGTGAGTGTTTTTTCCATTAATCTCCAGATGTCATTGTTGATCGACTCGAAATGACATCAATCGATCGGTACAAAGCCCAGCTCCGCCACGATGATTTGCGCTTCTTCGGAGAGAATCCACTCAAGATAGGCCTTCACCGCTCCGGTCGGCTGGCCGTCGGTGTACATGTACAGGTCACGGGCGATCGCATATGACTTATCGTTCACGGTTTCGATCGCAGGTAAAACATACGGACCGCCCGCTTCCTTCGCGATCGCGAGCGTCTTCAAATCATCCGGCACATAACCCAGCCCATCATAACCGAT
>CAYUUJ010000373.1:0-3309 GCA_964447845.1 uncultured Anaerolineaceae bacterium | reverse complement strand
CATCTGCAGAACCACCTGTAACGTACCTCCGGCAGCCAATGTGAAGTCACCGGGACCCGAAAGAAAATTTCCATCAGGTATACTTCTTTAAATGAAGATCGAACAAACCCGCCGTGTATTTCGCCTGGTCATGACCGGGGCGGGTGTGATGCTGATCGGATTGCTCTCCTTCTTATGGTTGGCTTCAAAAACCGGGAGTGGTCCTGCAGTAAAAGTCATACCGGTAGCCGTTTCCTTTTCAGCTCCATCAATACATTTGAATGACTTGCATGGAAATCCCTCCACGCTGGAGGACTATCGAGGGCAGGTCGTGCTGGTTAATTTGTGGGCCACATGGTGCGTTCCGTGCAAACAGGAGATGCCTGCCTTACAAGCATTCTATCGTCAGCACTCAGAGGACGGCTTTGTGGTGGTAGCCATCAACCAGGCAGAATCATCCAAGGACGTCGCTCTTTTCGTTTCAGAGTATGGACTTTCATTTCCGATCTGGTTGGACCCGGAAACACTCGCCTCCCGGGAAGCCTTTCATACGGTGAATTTGCCCAGTTCTTTCGTGGTCGATCGGATGGGTACAGTCCGCCTGTATTGGGTAGGCGGGATCGACTTGCCGACGCTGGAAGAATACGTAACCCCTCTTATTTTGGAGTGAGCATGGATGCAAAAGCGACTTTAAAAGAACGCATGACTTTTATTGCCACCGCAGATACCGGGTATGAAGTCCGCCTGGATGCCAACAAGAAGGTAGGCGGTGAGGAAAGCGGTTTCGAAGCCCTGGAATTGATGGCCATGAGCCTGGCGGGCTGCGCCGGTATGGATATTATTTCCATCCTGCGCAAAAAGGAACAGGCTGTGACCGCCTTCGAGGTGCGGGTGCATGCCGAACAAGCCCCCGATTATCCCAGGGTTTTTACAAGCACCATACTCGAGTATGTGGTCAGCGGACACGCGATCGAGGAGGCGGCGTTGTTGCGCGCCATCGAACTCTCATCCACGAAATATTGTCCTGTGCAGGCGATGTTGGGGCGTGTCGTTCCGATCGATATCCGCTATCAGATCTTCGAAGCGGAGGGGTCAACCACGGACAGACTGGTCAAACAAGGCGTCTACAAAAACAAGGCATAAGCTATCGGGATGGACACAACCTTGGCCATCCCGATATAGTTTAAGAGAATTTAGGACACGCACCATTCGGTGAATATCACGATGTTAGAGGGATGAATCTTTAAAATTGTCCTTTTCCGTGTAATCCGTGTACAAAAAAGAAGGCAACCACACCTTTAGAAACATCTCTTATGGAATGGGCAGCCCTGCGCTCACGGAAGTGAACAAATCTCCACATTCACAAGCCTTGACCGTAATGCCCAGGCGTGTCAGCGTGCCTTCATAAGCGCGTTCGCCCTGATGGGGCACCCAGCGATCCATTACGAATGGCAGCGCGCTATCCGCCAGGATCCATTCCCCGTTAAATTTGCGCGCGATATGAACGTGCGTACCCGTTACCTGGCCGCCTTCGCAGGATGGATAACCCACCAGGTCGCCGCGTTGCAAGGTCTGGCCGGCGGCCACTCGTCCGGGCGTAGCCAGATGCAGGTAGTAGATCACCCAGCCGGTGCGCTCATCGCCATCCTTATCCAGATCCAGCATCACGCCGTCCACATCGGAGCGGACCACAAAGCCATCCGCCACGGCGATCGAATATTGTTCCTCGTCCGCCACAAAGCAGGCGGAATGTTCGGATGGCGGTGCGAAGTCTAAAGCTGCGAATGGTTCACCGCTGCCCCAGGCTGTGTGAGGCCCGCCGGTATACGCCCATGTAAACCCGGAGCGGAAGGGCAGGCTCAACTCAGGTTGTACCAGACTCCCCGGAATGAGTACCGTCTGGTCTTTCCATGGATCTCCGAAAAGCGAGCTGTAGGTCTGGTATAAGCCTGTGGGTCCGATGGCGCGCGCGTAGGTTTCGCCGGAAAAGACTCTGGAGTAATAATGTTGGATCGCCACTGTCCCGGCATTTTGCCACGGGTCCGGTCGCAACAAGCTGCCGTCCGCCAGATCGAATTCCAGCAGGTTTCCGGAGCGCCATCCATAGTATCCGTTGTTCAATGCATTCGCCGCCTGGACCAACTGCAGATACGGGTTTTCATAATAAATGCGCTTGAATCCCAGGCTGTATTTTTGAGGGGATTTTGGTTGGGTCAACGCTCCGGTTTGGTACTCGAGCAGCGCCAGCAACAGGCGCGGGCTGAGGCTGTAATTGATGGCGACGTAATTGACCATGCCTGCGCCGGTACGCCAGGCGCCGCCGGCGTACACCCGATAATTTTTTAACCAGCCAGCATGCTCGGCGACAAAAGCTGAGGTGTTGAATCCGATCAAGGATGGACTGTTTACAAATGCATGGTCAGGCATGATCTGGTAGGGATTGGCCCACAAAGCCCGATAGTAGATCGGGATCTTCATCGGTAGACCGGGCGGCATGGTAGTCGCATCCCGCGGGACGATCGGGTTGGCCTCGAAGATCTCACTGACGGTCGTGTTGAATCGCGCCGCGAGTGCAGGCAGCGTATCGCCGGTCTGTGCGATGTAATCCACGAGTTCGCCAGGTTTATAGTTGGGGCGCGTGGGCAGGGGCGTCGCTGAAATCGATAGCACCGCGCTTTCGTTTCCGGGCGCTTGATCGTCGATCAGGGCAGGTCCTTGATTATTCGAGGCAGAGGGTGCTGCGGGAACGCAGGCCGAAAGGATCAGGGACGCGACGAGGGCGAACGTCAGTTTGCGATCAGGGGCCGATCGGGGTTGATTCAGTATCACTAGTTTCTCGAAAGATAATAGACCAGGCCTGGCCAACGGGATCGGCCAGGATCGTCCGGTCTCCATTGATCAGCATGCCTTCATAAGGCTTGGTGCCGGCAATGGCTGTCCAGCCGCTCAATACGAATGGGATCGGGCCGTCGGCCTCCACCCATTCGCCATTGTATTTTCGTGCAAAATGAAGGTGGGTACCGGTGGAAACGCCGCCTTCACAAGAAGCGTGGCCGATATTGTCGTTAAGGTTCACCCACTCGCCGACCCGCACACGATCTTTGGTGGCAACGTGCAGATAGAGCAGGTTCCAACCGGTTTGTTCATAACCGTCACCATCCAGGTCAACGACCACCACCCCATGTTCGGAACGCACCACCAACCCTGCGGCGGCGGATGTCACCCAGGTGGGCGTCAGTGTACAACCCGAGCGCTCGGTGGCCGGAGCAAAGTCGATGGCTGCCATGGAGCCGTCGTGCTCCCACGCGCCATGCGGCCCGCCGGAATAGC
>CAYUUJ010000372.1:0-3313 GCA_964447845.1 uncultured Anaerolineaceae bacterium | reverse complement strand
AGACCGCGGCGGAGCCGAGGCCAACGGGGCCGGCGACCGGCATGATGATGTCGGCGCCTTCCTGCATCAGGTTCTCAGCGTAGGCGCGACCGTCATCGGTGGATTCGAAGTTACCGGTGAAGAGACCGTCGTCATCGGCGGTGCTCCAGCCAAGGACTTCCACCGCGGTCCCGTGCACGGAATTGTAGTGATTGACACCCGCTTCAAAACCCTTCATGAAGATGGTGACGGGCGGGATCGGAATACCGCCATAGGTACCCACTTTGCCGGTCTCGGTCATGCCGGCCGCCAGATAGCCGGCCAGGAAAGCAGCCTGGTCGGTTTGGAAGGTGAGACCCAGGACGTTCGGAATTTCCGAAGCCGAACCGCAGGACTGGCCTTCGACACTGTCGCCGAAGCAGTCGGGATAGGCGTAATCCACGATCGCAAAGCTGGTGTCGGGGTTGGCTTTAGCGGCTACGGCAGTGTCGACACCGAGCAGGAAGCCGACGGTCACGATCAGGTCGGTGTCTTCATCCAGGAATTGCTGGATGTTCTTGGCGTAGTCGGATTGCTGCTGCGACTCGAGGAACTTGCCCTCGACGCCCAGGTCAGCAATGCCTTGCTCAACACCGGCCCAAGCGGTGGCGTTGAAGGTCTTATCATCAATACCGCCCAGGTCGGTCACCTGACCGACTTTTACAACATCGGCAGGCGGCTCGGAGGGAGCTTCTGTCGCGGGGGCTTCGGTCATGGGGGCTTCTGTAGCGGGGGCTTCGGTGGCGGTTGGGCCACAGGCCGTCAGCACGAGCGATGCGACCATTAATACGGCCAAAAGGGAATACAGCTTCTTCATGTGTTTCTTCTCCTCGTAAGTAAGTTGAAAATAATCTTTAGGGGGGAGTGATTTTGGAGAAAGTCTCTTATGAGCCGCACCTCCTTGCCATGAATCTGTTCAAATTGTTGTTTTACATCCATCCCCAGATTGGGAAGTATAAGGCTTCTTGTGGCATTCTGCAAGACAGCACGACTAGACACCTCATTTCGGAGGTTCGGCCGGAATTCCTGTCTGAATGATATTTTGGGATAAGTCCATCTCAAGCCTGATCAACTCATCCTTAACAGCTTCGGGGATATGTGCTTCCTGAAAATGAAACGGCGCGATCCCCACTGCACCTGAATATTCAGTTCCGAAGATACCCTGATTGTGGAGCACGGAGATCAAATCATAGACTGCCGGACTGGCGCGCTTAAGCACCGAGGTGAGTAATACCTGCTGCGCTGCGCGCGTGACGTAGAACTGGTCCTGTTCCGAGCCAATTGCATATACCTGCTCTTCCGCCGCGGCGATCAATGCGCCCTGGCCGGTCCCGCCGCCCATGCCGAAGATCAGATCCGCGCCATCCCCGATCAAGCTGAGGGCCGTGGCATGGCCCCATTCCCGATCACGGAACAAATTTTCCTGACTGCCCAGGTCTCTATATTCGATCAGGACCTCCACTTCCGGGTTTGCATAATGCGCTCCAGCCCGAAAACCCTCGCAGGTCCGCCAGTTGGAGGTCAGGCTGGAACTTTCACATGCCGCGCCGATGATGCCGGTTTGGGTCATGTGGGCGGCCAGCGCGCCCGCCAGAAAGCCGGCCTGGTCTTCTGGAAAAGTGAGGCTGATGAAGTTGGGGTGAGAATCGTCGAGGGGCTGGTCCAGCCCGATAAAAATGGTGGCAGGCTTCAGGTCCGCGACACGCAGCGTCTCGTTACGCAAACCGATCCCCGCGCTGAGGATCACGTCATACTCCTGGTTTGCGAAAAAAATGAGGTTCTTGCCATAATCACGCGCGTCCACCGATTCGATATACGCTGAATGTTGAACCAGACGATCTGCCTGGGCGCGTTGGATGTCATCCCATGCGGATTGTGTGAGGCCATGGTCCTGTAATCCTCCGGTGTCCGTGACCAATGCAACACAAAAAATGTCCGGACGAGAACAATCCTGTTTAAAGAAACTGCATGCGCCCAGAAAGAAAGTCAAAACAATGGCAAAGGCATGCATCTGGCTTGACAAAATATTTGAACGCTTCGACTGGACTCTGTTACCCCCATCGGTTGCAAAACGGCGGCTCAAGCGGATTGCGCCTCCCCACGCCGGACGCCCCAGAGCAGGACCAGGGCTGTCGCCATGAAGAACGGCGCGATCAGCATGATGACATTGTAATTATTCCCGCTGAGCGCAACCGCCCAGCCGTTGATATTCGGACCGAGGATGGCGGAGAGCGTTGAGAATAAATAGTACAGGCCGGTATACGTACCGATATGGGCGTCGTCGGTCATGTCCACAACCATCGGCAACGAATTTATATTTATACAAGCCCAACCGATACCGCTGAAGATCAACAGTACCCCGACGATGGTAAGCATGCGCGCGCCGCCTTCCGCCAGAGGGATACCGACCAGGGGTAAAGGCACAACCGGTGTTAATAATGTAGCGGCGGGGATTAAATAGAGAAGCGCCAGGGTCACGATCAGGATCATCAAACCGATCGAAATGGTGACGCGCCGGCCGATCCGTTTGGCGATCCACCCCGAAGGAATGGCGAAAAGCACGAAGAACAAAGGAAGCACGGAGAGCAGTGTGGCGCCTTCGGCTTCATTGATCCCGAGGTGATTGCGGGCGTATAAAGTAAAGAAGGCTTCGATCGCCGAATAACCGACAAACCAGAAGAAGATCGCCCCGAACAGGCGCAGCGCACTGCGCTCAGTTTGGTTGAACACCTGTCTCAAGCTTGCGATTAAGTTGACGTCATCCTCAACGATTTCGGTGTGACGCGGTTCTTTGATGAGGAGTAGGACCAGCAGAGACGTCAGCACAACCAGGGCGGAGCCGAACCAAAAAGGGAAAGCCGGGTTCTGTTTATAAAGCAGGCTGCCGGCCTGTAAAGCGACGATGATCCCGATGCCGCCCATGAAATTGATGATCCCGTTGGCGGGGGAGCGGTGTTCGGAGGGCGTAATGTCGGCCATCAGCGCAACGATGGGAGTCCTCCAGATGGCCATGCTTAAGATGAGTGTGCTGGTACAAGCCACAAAGAGGGGCAGCGCGGCTTGAATGGGGATCAACCCGAAAGCCAGGGCGGAGAGCGGCGCGCCGATCAGGACGAACGGCATGCGGCGTCCGATCCTTGTGTGCAGGCGGTCTGACCAGGCGCCCACGGGTGGTTGAATGAACAGCGCAGCGATGTTATCCAGCGTCATGAAAAAGCCGATCAGGATGGGGGATAGCTCGAACCTGTCTGCCAGGAAAATGGGAACGAAGGCGTTGTACACCCCCCACAGAAAG
>CAYUUJ010000371.1:0-3340 GCA_964447845.1 uncultured Anaerolineaceae bacterium | reverse complement strand
CGCTTTTCGGGCTCGATGCGCCGCATGAATGAAGTTCCTGCTTCCAGATAATACCGAACCCACAGGCGCGCTCAATCCCTTGCTTAGACAAAAAGTGACCGAATCAACCGAACCGGTCAACTCGCGTACCGGGACCCCCAACGCAGCTGCTGCGTTGAATATCCTCGCTCCGTCCAGATGAACTTTCAAACCGCGCTGATGCGCGAAATCTGCCACCTGCCGCGTGTACTCCGGGTTCTGATACGTCCCTCCACAGCGGTTATGGGTATTCTCCAAGCAGATCAAACGCGTAATGGGAAAATGCGAGTCTGCGGGCCGAATAGCTCCTTGCAAATCTTCCATCCGCAGAGAGCCATCCGGTTGATTTTCAAGTTGGTGGGAATGCACGCCTCCCAGGGCTGAAACACCGCCTGCTTCGAACAGAAAAGTATGGTTCTTGTTTCCAAGAATCACCTCGTCACCGCGTCCGCAGTGAGCCAGAATGGCGGCCATATTTCCCATCGTGCCCGAAGGCACGAATAGACCGGCCTCCTGGCCGGTCATCTCTGCCGCCATTTCCTGCAGCCGATTTACTGTGGGATCTTCGCCATACACATCATCACCGACTTCCGCCTTGGCCATGGCCGCGCGCATTTCCGGTGTGGGTTTTGTGACGGTATCTGAACGTAAGTCGATTATTTCCATATTACTTTCCACCTCTCACTTCCTCCAGCGCTTTCAACAATTCTTCAGGCAAAGCAGCTTCAAAAATACGTTCTTCCGTTTCACCGGGCAGGACGATCTTCAATCGAAACGCATGTAGAAAGTGGCGAGCGATCGGCAGGGATGAATTCTTGTGACCGTAAATCTTATCGCCCACGATCGGGCAACCTAGAAATGCACAATGCAATCTGATCTGATGGGTCCGGCCCGTCAACGGATGAAACTCGAGGAGTGTATGTTCACCGAACTTCTCTAGTGTTTTGTATTCCGAGATCGCCTCGCGTCCCTTCCCCGCGACCAGGACCGCCATCTTTTTTCTGTGACTCGGATCGCGTCCGATGGGCGCTTCAATGCGGCCGCTTGGCGTAGGCGGGTGACCGTCCACCAAAGCCAGGTACGTCTTCTGGACCTTGCGCAATCGGAATTGGTCCTGCAGCCAGCGGTGCGCACGCTCGTTCTTGGCGAGCAGAATCAAGCCTGAAGTCTCCTTATCGAGACGATGGACCAAACCGGGACGTTCTTCGTCACCGATCCCTTCCATATCCGGATCGTACCCCAGCACCGCATTGACCAGTGTCCCGGAGGCATGGCCGGCCGCGGGATGCACCACCATTCCAGCCGGCTTGTTGACCACGATCAGGTCTACATTCTTAAAAACCACATCCAGCGGAATATCTTCTGCAACCAAACCCGCAGGTACGGGCGGCGGGATCCGCACGATCACCTGGTGACCATGCTCGAGCATCTGTCCGGATTTCTTTGCCGGGCTCCCACTCACATCCACAAATCCGTCGTCAATTAATCCTTGCAGGCGCGAGCGCGAAAACTCAGGCAGCAAACCGACCAGAAATTTATCCAACCGCTCCGGAATATTTTTATCGAACTTGAATTCAAGAACGCGATCGCTCATCCTGCGTTCACCATTCGGCGCTCATTGATCTGCCAGCCAGGCAGGCATTTCATCATTTTCACCGGCAAATTTCTTTTCACTTTGCTCTCTCAACCAGACACTTAATAGCAGGACCACAACACCGATGGAAATGCTTGCATCCGCCAGGTTGAAGACGGGAAAGGTGCCGATCGAAATAAAATCCGTTACTTTTCCCATTGTCAGGCGATCAGTTAGATTACCGACCGCGCCGCCCAGTTGCAGACCCATCGCCAACCTCAGAGGCCAATCCTTGGGTTCTACTCGGGGATAGTAATACAGGATCGCACCGATCACCAGGAAAGCCAGGACAGTAAATACATTCCCCGCGTCTTGAAACATCCCGAAGGCAGCGCCGCTGTTATACCAATGCACGATCCGTGCGTATGGGTCAAGCCAGCTCAATTCATCCGGCAGCCATTCGCCCTGAAAAGGAAGATTCTCGCGCACCAGCCATTTCGTCCACTGATCCAACCCCACCACGGTCCCAGCCGTCAGGAGCAAACTCACGTAATCACGAATCAATCGATTCAATCTGACACCTCGGATTCACAAGATCACATTCATTGTACTGCACTCGATTCCGGCTACTCACGGACAAAGACCCGCGGCACACGCGCGCTGATGTTGGTCAACACTTCATATTCGTTCGTCCCGGTCCAACCGGCCAGGTCTTCGGCAGTAATCCCTTCACCGAGCAACACAATTTCATCGCCAACCTCTGCCGGGTCCTGACCTACATTGACCATGAATTGATCCATGCATATGCGGCCCACCTGGGGATATTTTTTTCCATTAACGATCACCTGGGCTTGATTCGTCATCCGCCGGAAGTACCCATCCGCATATCCGCATGGGACGGTAACGAGCCGGGTCGGACCCTCGGCTTGCCACAACGACCCGTAACTGACCGGCCGCCCGGGCGGCGTGATCTTGGAATAGGCCACACGCGAACGCCATGTGAGCGCCGGCATGACCTCCACGCTTCGATCAGTCTCTCTCCCCGGATAGACACCATAAAATAATATTCCAGGCCTCACCAGATCGAAATGTGCCTCAGGGAGTTGTAATATGGCTCCAGAATTCGCCATATGTCGGAACTCCGGAGGTGGAACGCTGCGGCTCTCGTAAAAACGCAAGGTCTCATGAAATCGCTCGAGTTGCAAATGGGAGAATTTTCGATTCGATATTTCCGAGTTTGCAAGATGAGTATATATCCCTTCAATCTCTAGGTGGCTACACGCAAGGGATCTTATTAGGAAGGGCTCAGCCTCAAACTCGTGGACACCCACCCGCTCCATACCGGTATCAATTTTTAGGTGGACTTTGAGTCGCTTTTGCGCAGTAGCTGCCAATGATTCGGCAGCCTCCAACAGTTCCGGCGATGAGGCTGTCAGTGTGAGGTCATGCTCAAGAAAAAGCGAAACCTGCTCGGGCAATGTTCCTCCGGCGACCAGTATCGGTTTCTTGATCCCAAGCTCACGCAGATGGATGCCCTCTTCCACCAACGCCACGCCTAAATAATCCGCATGCGTTTCAATGTATGGCGCAACACCATCCACGCCATGACCGTAAGCATTGGCCTTGATCATTACCATGACTTTGGCCGGCGAAACGTGAGCGCGAATATTCTCCAGATTTTGGCGAAGCTGGGGAAGATTAATTTCCAGGTAAGTTGGACGCATAGGAATTTACGATTTACGATTTAGG
>CAYUUJ010000370.1:0-3346 GCA_964447845.1 uncultured Anaerolineaceae bacterium | reverse complement strand
CAATTCGGGATGGCCGGTATCATCCATCGGGCGGCGGTAATCGGGCGCGCTGACGCGTACCGCGCTGACCAGCTCGGGGTCCGCGAGACGCGAGCGCAGCCGCGCTTCGATCTCATCCAGCAGCAGATTGGTGGTCACCACCAGAGCTAGTTTGTTGATGTAACGATAGTTCATGATCTGGAACAGTTTTTCCTGCGCCCAGGCGGTCGCGTTCTGTGTGCCGAAATCATCCAGCACCAGCAGCGAGGCGTTGCGGATCTCGTCGAAGCGTTGTTCGAAGGTGGTATCCTGGCTGTCGTATGAAAAACGCAGCATATCCAGCAGGTCAGGTACGGTCAGGAACAAGGTCGGTACGCCCATGCCCACCGCAAAGTTCGCCACCGCTGCGGCCAGGTGCGTCTTGCCGGCGCCGTAGCCGCCTTGTAATAACAACCAGCCGTTCAGGTTTTGTGCGTAATGATGCGCCTGGTTATAGGCTTGTTCGAGCGAGCCGGCCTGGATCTCGCCCAGTCCCTTGCGGCCGCGCGCCTGGAAAGTTTCGAAGGTCAGGTCTTTCAATTCATCCAGATGGCTGAGCGAATACAGCCGTTCACGCACCTGCTCGCTGACATCGCGGCGGCGGCAATCGCAAAGTTCCATCTTGCCAAAATCTGGGTGACCTACGGGCAGATCCCTCCGTAAATAACCCCTACCCTTGCAAAATGGACAATTTGGATCGCCTAGTAGGTCGCTAGTGTTCGACGTAGTCGGCGTATTCGCCTTTGACGTACTTGCCACGATCTTTTTCAGCGTCTCGTCGATCTTGCTTTTCGGCACGGCCTTCTTCCTTCCAACGTTTCAAAATTGCTTCGCAGTATTTCCAACTGCGTTTGTTATTCTTGACCGCCAGTTCGATCGTATCCCTGATCCATTCCGCCGAATAGGTGGCTTCGGCGTCTTTCAGCGCGTCGGCGATCAACGGGGTCAGCGGCCCGATATTTTCTTCGTACAGCTTGAAAATATTCGGCCGTTCCACCGGCGGGGAGGTGCCTGGTTCAGACGCCACCAACCGGCCTTTGGCGAACGCCTCGGCCGCCGCGCGCCCACGGGGAGAATTCAGGAGATAGACCACATCTGCTTCATGCTCCGCCTTCAAAATGGTCCCGCGCAGGACGGCTTGCTCCAACCCCTGCCGGACCCCGTCCGCCGCGAGCCCCAGGCTTTTGGGATCGAAATCCGTTTCGCGCAGAGCGTGGGAGGCCCCTTCCATTTTTTGCGTGCGCCACAAAAAATACAACGTGACTTTCAACTCCGCCGCTTCGGTAATTTCTTTCAATAAATTATGAAAGAACGCGTCGGGAAGCTGTGTGAAGGTTTCGGAGTCGCTAAAGCCCTTGAATTTTTTCATTATGTCGCTTGTGCGCGGTATGGGCGACCCATTGGGTCGCCCCTACTCATTAAATTGAATATGCTTCGTTTCAGCATTCTCAAACTTAGCTAGCTTACTGCGAAAATATAAATTAATAACGCCGGTTGGCCCATTGCGATGCTTAGCGACAATAATTTCGGCTGAATTTTGTTTTGTTGTATCTTTTTCATACTGGTCGGGACGATAGATAAACATGACGATATCGGCGTCCTGCTCCAATGATCCTGACTCTCTCAAGTCCGAAAGCACCGGACGTTTATCCGAGCGCTGCTCGACCGCACGCGATAATTGCGCGGCTGCCAGCACGGGTACGTTCAGTTCGCGCGCCAGCACCTTGAGATTGCGCGAAATGTAAGACACTTCCTGTACGCGGTTATCGTTGCGCGTGTCCCCGCCCATGAGCTGCAAATAATCCACGATCACCAGATCCAGCCCGTATTCCATGTGCAGGCGGCGGCACTTTGTGCGGATCTGGAGCGGGGTAAGGGCCGGTGTATCATCCAGGAAGATCTTCGTATCCGAGAAGACCTCGATCGAGTGGGTGAAAAGCGGCCATTCCTGTTCTTCCAGCTTGCCGGTGCGCAGGCGCTGCGAATCGATGCCGGTCTCCTGGGCGATCAGACGCTGCACCACCTGTTCATTCGACATTTCGAGTGAAAAGATGGCGACGTGTTTTTTATGCGTCAAGCCCGCGTTTTTTGCGACCGACAGCAGGAAACCGGTCTTGCCCTGGCCCGGGCGCCCGGCGATGATCAACAGATCGGAGGGCTGCAAACCCGAGAGCAGACGATCCAGGTCGATGAACCCGGTCGGGACGCCGAAGAAATCGTCCGGCCGCTTGGCGAGGTCGTCGATCCGGTCGTAGTAATCGCTGAGCACGGTGGAGATCGGCTGTACGTCGTGCTTTAATCTGCGCTCGCTGACATTGAAAACAGCCTTCTCGGCTTCATCCATGACCGTGTTCACTGCGGACTCTTCGTTGTACGCCAGGGCCGCGATCTGGTTGGCGGCGGTGATCATCTTGCGGCGGATGGCGTGGCTCTCCACGATGTGCCCGTAGGATTCGGCGTTGAGTGAGGACGGCACCTGATTGACCAATGCGGTCAGATAAGCGGGACCCCCGATCTCAGCCAGTTGGCCGACGCGGTCCAATTCTTCGGAGAGGGTCATCAGGTCAACGGGGATGCGTTGTTCGTGCAGGCGCGTAAACGCCGACCAGATCCATTGGTGGCGATGGATATAGAAATCATCCGGCGTTAGGAACTGGGCTACGTCGTAGTAGACTTCGGGGTTAATCAGCACCGCCCCTACAACTGCTTCTTCGGCTTCGCGATTGTGGGGGACTGCCGAAGGTGAGGAGGCGGGGGCGGTGGATTCGGGCGGGAGATAATCGGCCATGGAGTGAAATCAGTTTTTGTTATCGTCTGAGGATGGATCTGGTTTATCCGGCTTGTCCGGTTTGTCCTTGTCGTCCAGCTTTTTCATGTCCAGTTTATCGATGAAGTCCTCGAAGATGGACAGGCGATCGCTGGAGATCTCGGGTGCCTGGCCGCCGGTCCTGGTTTCGTCGGCGGAGGCATTCGGCGGCAGGTCCGGTTCCGGGATGATACCGGCCGATTCCATCACGTTTGGATCCACCAGGATCGGGACGTGCGTACGCACAGCCAGTGCGATGGCGTCGGAAGGGCGGGAGTCCACGTGGACTTCCCGGCCGTCCACCTCGGCCACGATGTTGCCATAAAAGATGTCTTCCCGCAGGCTGACGATCTCGATGCGCGTCACGCGGGCGTTGAAAGTCCCAAAAACGTTTTTGAGCAGGTCATGTGTGAGCGGCCGGATCATTTCGATCTCCTGCAGCGC
Organism: uncultured Anaerolineaceae bacterium; assembly: GCA_964447845.1. Classification (GTDB taxonomy): domain Bacteria; phylum Chloroflexota; class Anaerolineae; order Anaerolineales; family Villigracilaceae; genus DASXQN01. The sequence continues at coordinate 78 of CAYUUJ010000370.1, read as the reverse complement.
GACGGTGATCGCTTCAGCTTCATACGGGCCGACCCAGATGGGCAGATAACGGTCGGTGTCGGTCTGCCTTAGGACGAC
>CAYUUJ010000369.1:0-3360 GCA_964447845.1 uncultured Anaerolineaceae bacterium | reverse complement strand
GTACCCATGTCTCTGCCGATATATAGGGGAAAACCTTGAATGCGTTCACATATTCCCGGAACTAGCAGTAGAATTAAATCAGTTCAGAAGGATAAGTGAGGCATCCATGTATACAATTGAAGGAAAGAAGATCGTTTCCACAGACAAAGCGCCTAAAGCCATTGGACCGTATTCGCAGGCAGTACGCATCGAGTCGCTTGTTTACACAGCCGGCCAGGTTGGCCTGGATCCAGCCAGCGGTGAGCTCGTATCCGGCGGAGTTGAGGCGCAGACACGACAGGTGTTAACCAATCTCAAAAACGTCCTGGATGCCGCGGGATCCGGTCTTAATTATGTGATCAAAACGACCGTCTTTCTGACGGACATGAATAACTTTGCCAAAATGAACGAAATTTATGCCGAGTTCTTCCCGGAGAATCCTCCGGCGAGGAGCACGGTTGGAGTGACTGGTCTGCCGAAGAACGCATTGGTCGAAATTGAAACGATCGCACTTTTGGCTGCCGGCCGCGGCGATTAGCTCCCAACATGGCGAATGAATTGGTGTTGGTGGTTGATGACGAGCCTGCCATACTGCAGCTCGCCCGCTTGTATTTGGAACGCGAGGGCTTTCGAGTCCTGGAGGCCGCTGACGGGGAATCTGCTTTAGCCCGTATCGCCGGCCAGCGCCCGGGCCTGGTCATACTGGATGTCATGCTCCCGAAAATGGACGGTCTCGAGGTCTGCCGGCGTTTGAGGGCAGAAGCTAACCCGGTCTCGATCCTGATGCTTACCGCTCGGGATGAAGATATAGATAAGATCCTGGGCCTTGAGCTGGGCGCAGACGATTACCTGACCAAACCGTTCAATCCGCGCGAACTCGTGGCGCGCGTGAAAGCGATCCTGCGGCGCAGCGACAGGACGACGGCGGGGGATGATAAGCCGATCCGCATTGGAGAGCTGATGATCGACCCGGGCAGCCGGGAGGTGCGCCTGGCCGATCGACTGCTCGAGTTGCGCGCCCAGGAATTCGATCTTCTTTTTACCCTGGCGGAACATCAGGGCAAAGTGCTTAGTCGCGAACAATTGTTGCGGAAAGCCTGGGGTTTTGATTTTTATGGCCAAACCCGTACGGTGGATGTGCATGTCGCTCATCTACGTAAAAAGCTGGACGGCTGTTCGGTGCGCATCGAAACGATCAGCGGGGTCGGCTATAAATTGGTGAATTGAATGTTCTCCACTTTGCGTGCCCGTCTCTGGCTGAGTTATGCCCTGATGATCGCCACGGCTTTGATAGTCGTGGCGGTTGTGCTGATGCTGTATCTGATTGGCAACCCATTGTCATACCGCCAAACCATGTATCGATTGAGGGCTGCTGAAGGGCTGATCTTGCAGCGGCAGGGCGAGATCATCGGAAACAGGAATCCGGCGGCATTGGAACGGATTGCCGAGACGCTCGACGTACGGATATTGGTGTTTGGATCTGATCAAGCGTTGCGCCTGGATACGAGCCCGAGCGATCCGTCGCTTGCTTTTCCACGCAGACCGACGTTGTCTCGAGGCATGCCTTCAACCCAGGATAATGCTGGTGGATTCTGGCTATACACAATGAACCGGCTGCCTGGCGGGGAAATGCTGGTAGTGACCGCGCCGCGCCCGAGCGTTCCGGTTCTAAACTTGTTTACGGATGAATTACTTGTTCCCTTGCTGCAAGGCGCATTGGTGGCTTTCATCCTGTCCCTGATCCTGGCATTCCTTATTTCCCGTTGGATCGCGGATCCGTTGCAGAGAGTGGTTATTGCTGCGCGCGGATACCCGTCAGACAAAGTCAAAGCAGTTCCCGCGCGCGGCCCGCGCGAGGTCCAGGATCTGACCCGGGCGTTCAATGCCATGCTGGATCGCGTGCACAAAAGTCAAAAGTCCCAGCGTGATTTTGTCGCGAATGTCTCGCATGAGTTGAAGACTCCTCTAACTTCGGTGCGTGGTTTCGCACAGGCCCTTCTGGAAGGAGCAGCCGATACCCCCGAAACACGCAAACAGGCGGCCGAGGTGATCTACAACGAATCCAGCCGCATGCAGCGTATGGTGTTGGATCTGCTTGATCTGGCTCGCCTGGAATCCGGGACAGCCGATCTGAGGATGTCGGCCGTGGATGTGCATACATTATTAAATGGCGTGGTTGAGAAGTTTATTCCCCAGGCGGATGCAGCGGGTATAACCCTGCAGGTTGAAGTGAGTGAAGACCTCCCGACTTTAACCGGCGATGGGGATCGGCTGGCTCAGGTCTTTATTAATCTTGTAGATAACTCGCTTAAGTTTTCAACGGCAGACGGGCGGATAATTTTGAAGGCGGCAGTTTCGGGAAATGAAATGTTATTCGAAGTGCAGGACACGGGCCGCGGCATATCGGCTGAAGATATAAACCGGATTTTCGACCGTTTTTATCAAGCCGATCCTTCCCGTCCGGGCGGAGAAAAACATGGCGCCGGGCTGGGGTTGGCGATCGTACAAGAGATCGTGCAGGCCCATGGTGGTAGAATTAGCGTCCGCAGCCGGGCGGGACACGGATCGACGATCGTCCTGCGCCTGCCACTGACACAAGATTAATCAGATCCTTTTAATCGATGCGAGCGCAGTGCTTTGACCCCCACAATTTCTATTATTGTCCCATGTTACAATGAACACGCGACCATCCGTAAACTGTTGGATGCCATACTTTCGCAAACATATCCGCGAGAGAAAATCGAGGTCATTATATCGGACGGCCTTTCAACGGATGATACGCGTGTTGTGATCGAAGCGTTTCAAAGTCAAAATCCAGATCTAAAGATTCGCATTGTCGATAACCTGGCTGGCAGTATACCGGCTGCGTTAAATCAAGCCATTCAGTATGCACAAGGTGAGTTCATTGTGCGTCTGGATGCCCATTCGATGCCTTATCCCGATTACTTGGAAAGATGCAAGCAAGCCCTTGAAGAGCGGCGCGGGAAGAATGTCGGAGGCGTCTGGGAGGTGCGACCAGGAGCTCGGTCCTGGATCGCGGAGGCGATCGCCGTCGGCGCTGCACACCCCCTGGGTGTGGGAGATGCCAAATATCGTTTGTCACCAAAGGCAGGGGAGGTGGATACGGTCCCTTTCGGTTCTTTTCATCGTTCATTGATCCAAGCGATCGGTCTTTTCGACGAATCCCTGTTAGCGAATGAGGATTATGAGTTTAATGCGCGTGTGCGCAAATCCGGGGGAAAGGTTTGGTTGGACCCGGCCATCCGTTCAGTCTATTTTGCCCGACCCACCTTGATCGCGTTGGCGCGGCAATACTGGCGTTACGGTCTCTGGAAATGGAGAATGCTGATACTGACGCTGATGGTGATGATACTCCTCCTG
>CAYUUJ010000368.1:0-3371 GCA_964447845.1 uncultured Anaerolineaceae bacterium | reverse complement strand
ATCACTTAGCGTGTTGAATGTGGATGCATTTATCGTCAGGCAGAATGTCCAACGTGAGCTACAAGGCGCGTCGCAGGCGACGGTTGAGAATGGGCTTGGACGTGCGGATCTGGATGCGGGCTATTTTGTGGACCTCTCGGATGACGCGGTTCCCGCGCTCGTGGAGGCGTACCGGACCCCGTCCATGCCGGCTCCCGTCAAAGAGACATTGGGCGCGGCCCTGGCCTGTATCCGTTATAACCGCTCCCAGGGCGAGGGCGACCTTCCCTGGCAGTCTTTCCACCTGTCGCGCTTCTATGCAGAGGGTGCCCTGGCCTCGATCGAAGCCTCCCTGGATGAGTATGAGATCGTGAAAAGAGAATCGACCCCCATGGCAATTACGCCGGGTGGGGAAGAGTTCTCGTGCTGGGCTTATATCTTTGATTGATCGAACTAACTTCGGCTCAAAGGGGGCTGTGCCCCCGCAGCCCGGGGGGGGCTAAGCCCGTCTTGGAGCAGAATGTGTCCCCCTGAGCGAAGCTCAGGGGGACACATTTGGACATGTATAATCTGCATGGAGGCCCTCCATGCAAACTTTTACATTTCGCCTGAAGCCCGGCCAGGACTTGTTCGATTCGATCGAGGGATTCGTGAGCGAAGGGCGGATCGAAGCCGGCTGCGTGCTGGCTGCGGTGGGAAGCCTCACACATGCCACATTGCGCCTCGCCAACCGCGATGCCTATCATGAATACGACGGCCATTTCGAGATCGTCTCGCTGACGGGAACGGTCTCGATCCACGGCTCGCATCTGCACATTTCGATCTCAGACGGGGACGGCAGGACGATCGGCGGTCACCTGGTGAGTGGATGCAAAATATATACAACCGCAGAGATGGTCCTTGGCGCGTTCGAGGATGTCGTTTACAAGCGTGAATTTGCAGAAGATTCGGGATACGACGAGTTGGTGATTTATCCCCGTTAATTTCGTAGGGGCGACCCACTGGGTCGCCCCTACGATACGGCGAAGCACTCCCAAAGGGAGTCGGGTCGCCCTGTTATTTCTTCAATGCAGCCAGAAACTCTTCCTGATTTCTGACAACTTCTTTAAATCCCAATCGCAAGCCAAGGCGGGTTAGTTGCGGCGGTTCCACGTACGTACTGGCGAGCAACTCCGCCTGGCCAAAAACCTCGTTGGCGGAGCCATCCAGCAGCACTCTTCCCTGGGAAAGTGCGATCACGCGTTCAAAGTTTTCAGCACAAAAATCGATATCATGAGTGATCGTGATGATCGTCTTCCCGCGCGCCCTTAACTGCGCGATGACCTGCGCAATGCGCGCGATGCTGAGGGCATCCTGCCCCGTCGTCGGTTCGTCAAAAATGACGATCGGCGTATCCATTGAAATGACAGAGGCCAGCGCGATCATCTTGCGCCAGGTGGTGGAAAGATCATATGGATTGGTGCCGGTCTTATCGCTTAACTCCGTCAGCGCCAGCGCGTCCTTGACCAGCTCGTCCACTTTCTCCGCCGGGTATCCCAGATTGCGCGGACCGAATGCCACCTCCTGCCCAACCGTGCCCGAGAACAACTGCTCATCCGGATTCTGGAACACGTAACCGGCGCGCGCAGCCAGTTTGGCCACCGGGTATCGGGTGGTCTCCCATTCACCGATGAAAACGGATCCCCGTGTTGGATGGAGCAGACCGTTTAAATGTTTGACGAGCGTCGTCTTGCCTGCACCATTCTGCCCGACGATCGCCACCAGTTCGCCGGGTTGGATCGTGAGCGAAACGCCGCGCAACGCTTCAATGCCGGCTGGGAATGTGTAGTGCAGATCTTTGATCTCGATTTTCATAATAATTGTTTGGCCACAGACGCTTGCACCCGGCGCAAGTGCATGTGAATACGGCTATCAATCCTTGTCCATCTGTGTTTACGTGTGCCCTTTAGGGTATTTGTGGTTATTTTTTGAACCCTTCCACGGCTTCGTCCAAGGTTATTGGCAAACGCCGATGCTTCGGCCAGGCTCCCAGCTCCGCAGCTTTACGCGCCACACTGGCGTAGCGTGAGACCCCAAAGCCGTTCTCTTCAAGGATCGGAGAAGCCAATACTTCGTGTGGAAGGCCTTCGAGCAGGATCTTTCCATCTTTCAGCGCGATGACGCGGTCGGCGAATTCAGCCACCCATTCCAGCTTGTGTTCCGCCAGGATGACAGTCAGACCGCGCTGCGCCATCTCACGGATCAAGCCGAAGACCTCGCGCGTGCCGACCGGGTCCAGTTGCGAGGTGGGCTCGTCCAACACGAGCACTTTGGGTTCCATCACCAGGATCGATGTCAGCGCGACGCGCTGCTGCTGTCCGCCGGAGAGGGAATAGGGCGAGCGGTCGGCCAGGTCACGGATACCCGTCAGAGCCAGCGCGTTTTCCACGCGCTCTTTCATCTCGTCGCGTGGCACGCCGATGTTTTCCAGCCCGAACGCGATCTCTTCGTAAACCGTATATTTTGCGCCGCTGATCTGGTTGAATGGGTTTTGGAAGGCCAGGCCCACGTTAACCACCCATTCGCTCAGGTTTGAGGTGAGCGCTTCCACGCCTGCCACTTCGACGGTACCGGTCAACTCCCCTTTGAAGAAGTGCGGGATGAAACCCGCGATGGTATAGCACAGCGTGGATTTGCCGGCTCCATTCGCCCCGATGACGGCTACGAATTCACCCTCCTGCACCTGCAGGTTCAGGTTTTTCAGGACGGGGGTATTGGTGAGCGGATATGTGTAGCTCACGTTTCGGAGGTTTACGATCGCCATAGGCTCCAGACCAGGATCGCCGCCACAAAAAGCACCAATATGACTCGCAGCGTGCGGTCGAATCTCGTTTCAGGCACTTCACGTAAAAAGGTTTTTTTGCGTCGGGAGGTGAAGCCGCGCGCTTCGATGGCAATGGCGCGTTCCTCCACCTCCACCAGTGATCCGAATACGAGCGGACCCACCAGGGGCAACAGCGCACCGACGCGTTTGAAGAATGTGCCCTGCGTATCCAATCCACGCGAGCGCTGCGCGGCGATTATGGTCTGCGCTTTGGCTTGCATCTGTGGCAGGATCTGCAGCGTGGAGATGATCACGTAGGCGAACTGAGGCGGCAGGCCGCGGCGGGTGAGATCGGACATCAATTCGCTGGGATGTGTGGTCAGCAGAAAAAGGGTAAAGGAGGAAACCATGAGCGCAATTCTGGTGGAGATCTGAAACGCGTACAAAAGACTTTCCCGGGTGATATCCAGGACCCAAAATTTGAAAATTACGGTTCCCCCAATGGGTTGGAAAAAGGCCTGCATGAAGAAAATGAATAACGCCGCCGGCAGGATCACGCGCAGTGCGCTCGTAAAATATTCCCTTGCGA
>CAYUUJ010000367.1:0-3377 GCA_964447845.1 uncultured Anaerolineaceae bacterium | reverse complement strand
CCCGGAAGCTCAGGGTAATGCCGTGTAACTATTTCATAGATGAAGGAATACCTCCAGGCACCGGCTTCAGCGATACCCACCGGCAGGATCTTGAAATCCGCCTGCAGACTTTCCAGAGCGCGATTAAATTCGGATTCCTTGGCGTTTCCCAGCCGCGCCAGGCGGCGCAGATCTATCGTGTTAAGCGCGCCTTCAGTAAGCAAAGACTCATAGATCTGCTTGGCTGCTTGTGTAAATCGTCCCTCTTCATACGCCAGCAGGTAATCTTCTTCCGGCGAACCGTAATTTTCAGTGAGCGCGTAAAAGTACGGCGCAGCTTCCAGCGAGATCAGGGTGGCTTTGCGACGCAGGATCTTGGCGTAATACCAGATCTTTTTTCCAAGTGCACCGTCCTTCCAACCCCAGGTGACGTGACCTGCGTCGTCATGAGCGTCGGCCACAGGGCGGTCCCCGGCCACGGCTGTCCACAGGCTGGGCAAGTCGATGTCTTTGATCGGCCAGAAATACACAAAGCCGCGCGCGTTAACGAATTTGGCGGCCTGGGCGGCGGAAGCGAGTCGTTTAGCGGGCGGCAAGCCGAAAGTCCGCGCGCGATGCTCTTTGAGTCTTTTTAGGTCCAGTGTGGGCACGCGGCGATTCTACTGCACCTTGCAGTCCACGTGGGATAAATCCGCAAAGCGACGTATAATGCTTCGAATTCTTTTGTGCGAATAATATGAAAGCAAACATCCAAATCCTCAAAGACCTGAATGAGATCAGCACGCGCGCGGCGGAGTTGTTCGTCGAATCTGCGTCGGAAGCGATCTCGCAACGCGGCCGCTTTTTGGTGGCACTTAGCGGCGGCAGTACGCCGAATGGACTCTTTCGCCTGCTCGTGGCTGCTCCTCATCGTGATCAAGTGAATTGGAGCAAAACTCACATCTTCTGGGGCGATGAACGCTGTGTGCCACCGGACGACCCAGGCAGCAGTTATGGACAGACGAAACAAGTTCTGTTGGATAAGATTCCAATTCCGACAGAAAACGTACATCGTGTCCGATCCGAACTCGAACCTGATGAGGCCGCAATGGAGTATGCGCGCCTCCTGAAGGATTTCTCACTACCTCCGCTCGATTGGCCGCGCTTCGACCTCGTCTTTTTGGGTATGGGCGACGACGCGCACACGGCTTCGCTTTTTCCCGGCTCACCGGCGGAGGTCTCGACCCCAACTCTGACAGTAACCGCACAATATCAAGGCCGGCCTGCTCAGCGCATCACATTGACGCCACCGGTATTCAATGCCGCGCGCAGGATCGTCTTCCTTGTCAGCGGCGAGAGCAAGGCCGAGCCTCTTGCCAAGGTGTTGTTTGGAGACTATCATCCAGAGAATTTGCCGGCCCAGCGCATCCAGCCAACCGATGGCGAAGTCATCTGGTTGGTGGATGAGGTAGCGGGTAAAAAAATCAAAAATTAACCGCGAAGACGCTAAGGAAGCGAAGGAAAAATATAGTGGAGCGACGCGGATTATCTTAGGAGAGCAACATGGAACTTGCAATCATAGGTTTGGGAAAGATGGGTTTGAACATGGCCACACGCCTCGTACGCGGCGGACATCGCGTGGTCGGTTATGCGCGCACGGCGGAAACAGTGCAAACCGCGGTCAAGAACGGCGCGGAAGGCGCTGATTCGTTGGAAGCTGCCGTGGGCAAACTCAAAGCGCCGCGCATTGTTTGGGTGATGGTGCCTGCCGGCCAGGTCACCGATGATACGATCGAGAAATTATCGAGCCTGCTCCAGAAGGGCGACATTATTATCGACGGCGGGAATTCGAATTACAAAGACACGATCCGCCACGCTGAATTTCTGGAAGCCAAAGGCATTGACTTTGTGGACTGCGGCACCAGCGGCGGTGTGTGGGGCCTGGCGGAAGGCTACAGCCTGATGATCGGAGGCAGGCCGGAGGTCACCGAAAAACTGCGTCCCATATTCGAGACGCTGGCTCCGGGGGTAGACCAGGGCTGGGGACGCGTCGGTCCGCATGGGGCAGGCCATTACGTGAAGATGGTACACAACGGTATAGAATACGGCATGATGCAAGCCTTCGCCGAAGGCTTTAGCATTTTGAAAGCCAAGAAAGAATTTGGGATGGACCTGGGCCAGATCTCAGAGATCTGGCGCTATGGCAGTGTGGTGCGATCCTGGCTGTTGGATTTGGCAGCGCTGGCTTTGAAAGATGATCCGACCCTGGCGGGGATCAAGCCATGGGTGGCCGATTCCGGAGAAGGACGCTGGACCGTGTTCGAGTCGATCGATCTGGACGTGCCGGCCCCGGTCATCACCCTGGCGCTGCAGACACGCTTCGCCAGCCGCGATGAAGAGAATTTCACCGCCCGCATGCTGTCTGCGCTTCGAAATCAATTCGGTGGACACGCGGTGAAGAAGAGTGATTAACCACCAAGTCACAAGGGCAAGAAGACAAGAAAATAGGTAATTAGTAAATTAGTGTCTTCGTGGTATATCGCACTGACCCAAATGGCGTAACTCATGGATAACAAGATACCCACCTCGATCATCATATTCGGCGCTTCGGGCGATCTTTCACAGCGCAAGCTGATCCCCTCGCTGTTCAATTTATCCCGCAAAAACCGGCTGCCGAAGAAATTCAACATCCTTGGCTTCGGTGGCACTGCCTTCTCGGACGAGGAGTTCCGCGCGCACCTGCACAAAGGCGCCAAGGAATTTGCAGTTTTCAAGTTCAAACAGCAGGAATGGGACGAGTTTGAATCGCATCTGTATTATCAGCAAGGCAAATACGATCAGGCGGCCGATTTCGAAAAATTGAAATCCCGATTAACCGAATTGGAAGGCGAGGCTGCTAATCGTCTTTATTACATGGCCCTGCCTCCCACGCTTTTTCCAACCGTTCTAGACCAGCTCGGCGGCACCGGCCAACTGCACGAGAACGGCGGCTGGCGCCGCGTGGTGTTGGAAAAACCGTTCGGCACGGATCTGGCTTCAGCCATAAAGTTGAACGAGCAAGTGCACGCTGTTTTGCAGGAAAAGCAGATCTATCGCATCGACCATTATCTGGGCAAGGAGACGGTGCAGAACATCCTGTTCACCCGTTTCGCGAATACCATTTTCGAACCTTTGTGGAATCGCACCTACATCGACCACGTTCAGATCACGGTTTCGGAGGAAGTTGGTCTTGAGCACCGAGCGGGATTTTATGACAGCGTCGGTGTGCTGGCGGACATGTTCCAAAATCACCTTTTGCAACTTGTCACGCTCGTAGCAATGGAACCGCCTGCCTCATTCAATGCCAGCCATCTTCGCAATGAAAAGGTGAAGATCCTGAGCGCCATCCAGCCGATGACGCCCAAAGAAGTGGCGGAGAA
>CAYUUJ010000366.1:0-3379 GCA_964447845.1 uncultured Anaerolineaceae bacterium | reverse complement strand
TGCGCTTGCGCGTTTCGGGCTTCACCGAGAAGGACAAAGCGGATCTCACATTTGGAATGTCTCAAGGTGTGGACGCGGTCGCGATCTCTTTCGTCCGTACCGCGGACGATGTAAATATGGTTCGGGATGCGATGCAGAAATTGTCAAACGGAAAACCGATACCGATTCTGATCGCAAAGCTCGAACGCCCGGAAGCCATGGATAGCCTGGACGAGATCCTGGAGGCGGTGGACGGCGTTATGGTGGCGCGCGGCGACCTGGGTGTGGAAATGCCGCCCGAGCGCGTGCCCGTCCTGCAGAAGAAAATCATTCACACCGCGAACGCCCGCGCCAAGCTGGTCATCACCGCGACACAGATGCTCGAGTCCATGATCCACAATCCTCTCCCGACCCGCGCCGAGGCCACAGACGTGGCCAACGCGGTCTTCGATGGTACGGATGCCGTCATGCTATCCGCGGAGACGGCAGCCGGCGATTACCCGGTGGATGCCGTGCTGATGATGGATCGCATCGTACGCGAGGCTGAGTCGCATTTTGTGGAGTGGGGCCAGGAGCAGGGTCCGGTGGCGCTCGGGGATAGCGACGCAGCCTCGATGGCGCGCGCTGCCGCAGAGCTGGCTCATGACCGGGATGTGACGGCTGTGTCCGTTTTCACCATGCAAGGACGAACAGCCTGGTTGATGTCAAAGGCCCGCCCTCGGGCGCCGATCCTGGCTTTCACACCGGAAGCAACTACATGCACCCGTCTGACTTTCCTGTGGGGTACGCGCGCCCAGTTAATACCGTTCGCACAAACACTGGAAGAAATGCTCGGCCATATCGATGCGGCCTTGATGAGAACTGAAATTGTGAAACCCGGCCAGCAAGTGGTTTTGGTATGCGGCTTTCCAGTAGGCGCCATGCGCCCGCCAAACATGGCGTTGCTGCACACCGTTGGCAGCGATCAGACGATCCAGTTCATGAAGAAGAAATAATCGGAGTGATTTCTTCAGGTCAAATCTCCGAGAATTCCTCATCCTCCATTCGTAAGGTTCGCCTGCTTCTTACGGACCCTCCCGGCTGGCAATGATCAAGCCGATCGCGATCAGGATCCCACCAAGGATGAACAGAGGCGAAATTTTTTCCCCGAGGAACAACCACCCAAGCAAAGTCCCCACCACCGGCTGCGCAAAGAAAGTAAGCGACGCCACACCCGCGTCCAGGACGGCAAATGCGGTGTTCCACAAGACCATCGCCAGCGCGGTAGAAATGATCCCCAGGAATAGGATGCCCCCCACGACCCCAACCGTAATGGTCCCGAGTCCCTGAGTCTGGACTTCCCACGCTCCGCCCGCCACCGCGATTGGCAGCCCGCCTAGAAACGCCACCAGGCTGACGACCAACACGTCGACATTCCGCGTGACGACGCGCACGAGGACCGAGTACAACGCCCAGGTCAAGGCCGCGCCCAAAAGTGCAACGTTACCCCAGAATAGATCGGGATTTAGCTGGGCGGTGCGCGGGTCAACGACCGCAATCACACCCAAACTCGAAACGAGCAAGGCGCTCAATCTGCGAGTAGTGATCCTTTCGTGCAGTAGCATGCATGCGAAGACCAATATAAAAGCTGGCGTGGCGGACGTCACCAAAGACCCATTAGCGGCTGTCGAGAGCCTGGTCCCGATAAATTGAAGCCCAAGCGAAACGCCGTAACCGATCAACCCAACACCCGCAACCTGCCAGAATTGTTCGCGTTTGATATTTAAACCACCTCGCAACGCGACGATGATCCAAAGCGTCAATGCTCCCAGCACAAGCCGTGTGGTGATCAGCGCGAAGGGTGGAATGATCTCAAGTACCACTTTGCTGACAACGTACATACCCCCCCAGATGGCGGCTGCGCTCAATCCACACAGGATACCGATCAACCGGTTTTGATTCATAATTTCGGCGATTATAAGCGTAAAGGCGATCCGGTGATCGCCTTTACATATCATAAGACTTGTTGCGTCTCGTTCTTTTGACCTCGCCTCGGATCTTCTTCGCTTTGATCCTTTTTTCCTTTGAGGAAGCGGTCGGTTTCGTCTTCCGGCGGGACTTGGGTTTTTTCGCAGCCTTCTTGATCAGGACGATCAAGCGTTCGAGAGCTTCCTCCTTATTCCGAGCCTGGGTTCGAAATTCCCGCGCCTTAATCAGCAGTTCCCCCTCCTGGGAAATACGTTTGCCTGCCAATTGGATCAAGCGCTCTTGAATGTCTTTCGGCAGGGATGACCCCTTCACATCGAAGCGCAGCTGCACGGCGCTGGCTACCTTGTTCACATTCTGCCCGCCTGGCCCGGCTGCCCGGACAAAATCAAAATGGAGCTGGCGGTCATCGATTCGAATCCCGGGTGCGATTTCAATCATCAACGTATTATAAACGGACGGCGCCCCGCAAAATGCGGGGCGCCATAAACATACAGCAACTTCGTCGAACGTTTATCGGATCAAAACATCAAGGCGTTTACCTTGTCGATCGATGCCGGAGCAGGCCGCAGGTCCGATTCCGTCAGCCGATTCAGCGGAGAATCCACCAGGTTGTACATATCAGAGAGTGAGGGCTTATTGGTTTCCACGTACAGCAATCCGGTGATCAACGTGTTGTTGCGTTGCGCTTCTTCCATGGCTTTCAAGGCTTGCCAGCGATCGGTGGGATCGTATTCCTTTTCGAGTTTCTTGAGCAGGATTACCGAACCGTCATGCATGGTGACTTCGCGAACCTCACCCTCTCTGAGCTCCTCCTCCAGCATGATCTCCTTACGCGGCGGGACGTAGGATATCTCGTGCAGTGGGGCTTCATGCTCTTTGCCATACGCGTAAGAGTGGAAAGCCTCTTCGCTGTTATTGAAAGTGACACAAGGACTGATGATATCCAGCACCGCGATGCCGCGATGGGCGATGGCGGCCTTGATCAGTTCCTTCACCTGTTTGGGATCGCCGGCGAACGAACGAGCCACGAAGGTGGCATTGGCCGTAAAGGCTTCCAGGCAGATATCCACGGGCCGGTAGGGATTGATGCCCTGGTGTTTGAGTTTGAGCCCGTTCTCCGCGGTGGCTGAGAACTGACCTTTGGTGAGACCGTAGACGCCGTTGTTCTCCACGATGTAGACCATATCCACATTACGGCGGACGATGTGCTTGAATTGGCCCATACCGATACTGGCGGTGTCACCATCGCCTGAAACGGCGATACCTTTCAGGTTGGTGTCACCGAACAAACCACCAGTGGCTACCGAGGGCATGCGTCCATGCAGGCTGTTGAAGCCAAAGGAACGGTTCAGGAAATAGGTCGGGGACTTGCTCGAACAACCGATGCCGCTGAACTTGACGACTTCTTCAGGGACAACGTCCATCTCATAAC
>CAYUUJ010000365.1:0-3381 GCA_964447845.1 uncultured Anaerolineaceae bacterium | reverse complement strand
TCTCGGCCAGGCGCTTGCTGATCGCCAGCCCGAGTCCTGTGCCGCCGTATCGACGGGTGGTGGAGGAATCAGCCTGGCTGAACGACTGAAACAAATTCGGCATGATTTCCGGAGGGATGCCGATGCCGGTATCGCGGACTTCGAACAAGAGTTCGTTCTTTCCGCCCTCCGGCTTGCTGACCGTTACTACGACCTCGCCCGCGTCTGTAAACTTGACCGCGTTGCTCATCAGATTGAGCAGGATCTGGCGCAGGCGCGTGACATCGCCGCGCACTCCGGCAGGCACGTCGTCTTCGAATAGATATGCGATATCCAGGTTCTTTTCGACAGCCTGGCCCGCCACCAGGTCCAGCGCGGATTCGACGCAGTCGCGCAGGTCGAAGGGTTGGGCTTCCAGGTCCATGCGCCCGGCTTCGATCTTGCTGAAATCCAGTATGTCGTTAATGATGTTGAGCAGGGTGTCGCCGGAATTGCGGATGGTTTCGGCATAGTCACGCTGTTCGATATTGAGCGGTGTATCCATCAACAGCCCGCTCATGCCGATCACGGCGTTCATCGGTGTGCGGATCTCGTGGCTCATGGTGGCAAGGAACGAGCTTTTGGCTTCGTTGGCAGCTTCGGCCAATGCCGTGGCTTGCTGCGCTTCTGCAAACAACTGTGAATTCTGGATTGCGATAACAGCCTGTCGTGCCAGGCTATTAAGAAACTCCAGCTCGGCTTCGATGAATTCGGTGCCCTGGCCGGTACGCCAGACCGCCATCAGCCCCTTCAGTTCATCATTTGCAAGCAGCGGAATTGCGAGAAGATGTTCATTAGCGGCGATCTCGGTGCCCTTGAAGGCCACTACGCGCGGGTCGGCGGCAGTTTCATTGACGATTTCCCCGATCTTGCTGAGTCCAATATTTCCCAGGATCCCTTCGCCCAGCTTTATGGTGTCGTTCAACACGTTTTCAGCCTCTACACCAACTGCGGCGATGGCGCGAAATGTTCGTCCGTCACCCTCCGGCAGGAACAACGCGCTCAGGTCTCCGTTCAACAGTTCCTTGGCGTGTTTGGCGATCTCCTCCAGAACGGTTTCCGCGTCCAGGCTGGACGAGATATCGCGGCCCACATCCACCAAGGCAGACATTTCCTTGGCGCGCCGCTGCGTCTCCAGATATAGTCGGGCACTCTCAATGGCGATGGCGGTCTGACGCGCCACGCTGACCAGGAAATCGAGTTCGCCCTGGGTAAATAATCCATCCGTATGCGGACGCCAAACATTGAGCAGACCAATGGTCTGGCCGCGCGAGATGAGCGGTGCGCACATCATGCCTTCGTTTGTGTCGTCCTCCTCGGGTGTGCCGGGGATATGGAATGTGCGTGGATCCTGCAGGGGATAGTTGACCAGTTCGGCGATTCCGGTTTGGATAATATTTCCGCTAATGCCTCTTCCGGGGAAGACCGGGCTGGCTTTGATCTCTTCTGTGTAGGTACCCAGTGCCACCGGGGCGCGGAATGTATCGCCGTCGGATTCGCGCAGGTAGATGGCAATATCGCGCACATTCAGAATGCTTTTTGCATGCGCGGCGATTTTTTCCAATACAGGTTCCAACTCCCGTGAGGCGGCGATGTCGTTGCCGATCTCAGCCAGCGTGGACATCTCGCGGGCGCGTCGCTGTGTTTCGGCATGCAGCCGGGCGGTCTGGATGGCCGCGCCGGCGTTGGCCGCGATGGTCGAGAGCAGCCGCAGATCGTCCGGTGTGTAAACACCTTCGGCCCTGGTATTTTGTACGCTCAGAACTCCGATGGATTCCTTGCCTGCCTTGATCGGCACGCCGAGATAGGCGCGCGCTTCCTGCCCGACCAGCGCAGTGCCCAGCTCGCGCCGGCGGTGTTCCATGTCCTGGTTGATCAACAGCGGCTCCCCGGACTCGATAATCCGGCTGGTGAGACCCTGACCCAGCTTGATTGGCTCGGATTTCTCCCCGGACTCATAGGGGAAATGGATCATGTTGGTTTGGCGGTCCAGCAGGGCGACATACGCGATGTCGGCCTTGAAGATCTCCCGCATCTGACTCCCGATCAACAGGATCATCTTATCCAGTTCGGTTTCGGCCACCAAAGCCTGGCTGACTGTGCTGATGGCGGAAAGTTCGGCCGCGCGCTGCTCAGTTTCCTTAAGTAGGCGCTGCGTTTCGTCGAAGAGGCGGGCATTCTCGAGGGCGGTTCCAAGTGAGGCCGCGATGGTCGTGAGCACACGCACCTCCGATTCGCCGTAAGCATCTTCGCGCTCGAAGTTCTCAACGCGAATCGTGCCTACCAGGCGGTCGCCACTGATGACCGGGACCGAGGCGAACGATTTGCTCTGGTCCGTGCCGGCGAGGACTTGGGCGCCAGTCCTAGCCAGATAGGCGGCTGTATTTTCCACAACGGGTTTGCGTGTGTTCCGCATTCTCTCGAACGATCCACCTTTGGTGGGCGGTTGCGGTGCGACGGAATAGCGTTTGCCATGCTCGTAGCCGTAAAGGACATGGATCAGGTTCGCTTTTTCGTCGTACCATTCGATGCCGAGGTCCGGTGTCTTGAACACCTCCCGCAGCTTGTCTCCCACCAGGTCGATGATGGCCTGAAAATCAAGCTCTGAAGCCAGCCCCTCCTGGATCGAGTTGATGATCTGAAGTTCGGCCGCGCGCTGCTCGGTTTCTTTGAGCAGGCGCTGGGTTTCATCGAAGAGACGCGCGTTCTCGAGCGCGACGCCCATGCTGCCGGCCAGTGTCTGGAGCAGGCGCACATCTGCCTCCGTGAAGGCCTGCTCACGGTCCATGTTTTGAAGGGAGAGGACCCCTCTGGCCTCGCTGCCCACCAGGAGAGGTACATACAATGCCGATTTGGATATTTCGGTTTGATCACCGGCCAGCGTATAGGAGCCGACTTCACGGCCGCGCTCGGCCATATTTTCATTGATCATGATCGGCTGACGGGTTCGAATGACATGAGAAACAAAACCATTCTCGTCGCTCACAATGGGTTCCTGCTGATAGCGCTGGCCCTTCTCAAAGATGTATGGATAGTATTCCGTCTTTGACTGGCTGTCATAGATCATGATGAACAGAGTTTGCGAGTCAAAAATCTCGCGCAGTTTGTCGCCGACCAGGTCGTAAATGGATTGCATATCCAGCTTGGAGGCGAGGCCCTCCTGAACGCGGTTGATCATGGTCAGTTCCTGCGCGCGCTGTTCCGTCTCTTTGAGCAGGCGCTGGGTTTCATTGAACAGGCGGGCATTTTCCAGGGCCGTCCCCAGGGAGGCGGCAATGGTGGTCAGCAGGCGCAGCTCGGCTTCACCGTAAGCGTCCTCGCGCTCATAATTTTCCATGCGGATGTTGCCCAGCACGCGGTCAC
>CAYUUJ010000364.1:0-3389 GCA_964447845.1 uncultured Anaerolineaceae bacterium | reverse complement strand
GGGGTCCTCCCGCCCAATCGGGCGACCACAAGGGTCGCCCCTACGATTTCGATGAAAGGTCCAACGCCGCGAACCGTTGGTTATTTGCGTCAGTGTCTTGCAATTTAGCCCGCTGTTCGTTCCATTGGGCTGGAGTCCAGACTTCGAAGTACTCGCCCTGACCCGCCACGATGGCTTCGCCTGAAAGTTCGATCACCTGCCGAAGATTGACGGGGATCAAAATGCGGCCGACCTTATCGATCTCGACCGGATACGCATTGGCAAGAAAGAGGCGGCGCAGCATACGGGCGGTAGGATCGGCCATGTTCATCGAATTGATGCGGCGATAGACCTCTTCGAAGTAGGCGGCGGTCATCACCATCAGGCAGCGGTCAAAACCCTGGGTGATGTAGGCGCCACCGACCAGCAATTCACGAAAGCGCGCCGGGATCATCAAGCGGCTCTTATCGTCGACGTTGTGCTGGTACTGGCCTAAGAACATCTGTGCTACTTATCCTTTAATAAGCGAACGCCGGGGGTCCGGCGTCTTCCACTATCTACCACTTTTTCCCACATTATACAGAGATTATGCGCAAAAAGCAAGCTTATCTTCCCTTTACAATCCGTTAATGGAACTTTCATCCCAGCCGGCTGTCCAACAAATGACCAGTTTTACGCTGTTTGACTCTCCGAGTTGGCGCGATTATGCGCTCCTGGACACCGGCGACGGGTCCAAGCTGGAACGATTTGGGAAATATATCTTTCTGCGGCCCGAGTCGCAGGCGATGTGGAAGCGTTCCCTGTCGGACTCTGAATGGGGACGCGCTCATGCGGTCTTTCAACCGACAGGCGAAGAGAGCGGCGGGCATTGGGATCTAAAACATAAGATGGAAGAGCGTTGGGAGATGAGCTATCCGCTTACAGGAGACTTCTCCCTCACCCCTAACCCCTCTCCCGAAGGTAGAGGGGATTTGCGATTCTGGGCCATGACCACCCAAGGTCGGCACCTGGGCGTGTTTCCGGAAGGCGCCGCGAATTGGGATTGGATCGCTGATCTGATCGCGCGCTCCAAACGTCCGGTTAATGTGCTTAATTTATTCGGGTATACAGGCTTGGCGACGCTGGCCGCGGCAGCCGCGGGAGCGAAGGTCACGCACGTGGACGCATCCAAGAAGGCTGTCGCCTGGGCGCGCGATAATCAGGCTTTATCGGGTCTGACGGAAAAACCGATCCGCTGGCTGGTGGACGACGCGTTAAAATTCGTCCAGCGCGAGGCCAGGCGTGGAGTCAAATACGACGGCATCCTGCTCGACCCGCCCAAGTTTGGGCGCGGACCGAAGGGTGAGGTGTGGGAGATCTATAAATCCCTGCCAAATTTGCTGACGGCCTGCCGCGCTTGCTTAAGCGACCGGCCCGTTTTCATAGCCTTGACCGTCTATGCAGTCCGCGCTTCGGCGATCCACCTGGCGCAGTCGCTGGATGAGATGATGAAAGATTTTGGGGGCAAGGTGGATCGTGGGGAGCTGGTGACCCGCGAACAGTCTGCTGGGCGTTTGTTATCGCAGGCGGTGTTTGCGAGGTGGAAGAACAATTGACGAAAAACGATATTCGATATCCGATAATCGGTGTTGATCAATCGCAAATCGCAAATCGCAAATCGCAAATCGCAAATCGCAAATTCCTAATGGTGGTGTTTTTCCAACTCCGCCAGCCAGTCCAACGGCTTGCCCCAGCGCATGCGTGCGTTCGGGGCTTGTTTTTTCCGGGCGCGGTCCCATTTCGGGCCGGGAGGACCGGATTCGTTTTGCAGCAGGCTCTTCACACCCCATAATCCCTTGTAATGCAGCCATTCCGGCTCGGGATCGAGCAATACACGACGCCACTCATGAACGGGGGGACGCGTCACTTTGCGGTTGGACATAATTCGCTTTAAGTAACTGCTGGATTTCACGACGCCTTCCCGCAAGTTATCCCCCTGAAACCCGAGTCGATACCCGTCGCCGGAGGCGATCTCGAGCGGCAGGCTGACCACGTAATGATCCGCGTCATCGCGCAGGTAGACGAGCGCGTTCTCGGCCAGGAAGCCGGCCGATTGCGAGTAGAGCTCCTTGAGAGCGATCTGGCGGGCTTTTTGACTGGGGTTGATGAGCAGGAAGATGTAATGGATCATCCCGTCCACCCAGTAGATAAAGCGCTGCAGCGATCCGGCCTGATACAGATCGGGCGAGCGGATGACCTGCGGCTTGCTGTAATTGGCATGCGAGCCCAACGCCACATACACCAGCGGATGGGTGGTGAGGTTGCCTTGTTTGTCCACGGGCTTGCGCACCGTTTCCCATTTTTCAAGGTTGCCTGCGCCGTGTTGTGAAAAAAGGACGGCATGCGGTTGTTCATCCTTGAGATAGACTGCCACCATCTCCCAATCGCCTTCGTGATGATTCATGCCGTTGGCAGCCAGGCGCCAGTCATTGAACGCATAGAAAAAATGATACTGCAGGATCGTCCATTGGCCGCCTGCGCGGTCCGGCTCCCGGATCACGCGGCCGTAGTAGACCGGCTGGGGATCCTTCTCGAGAATTTTTTCATACTCGAAAAATGCCTCGCGTGCGATCCTCTCGGTGGCTTGGGAGAGTATATCCATCATGAGCCCCGGCATTTCCGGTAGAATGTGGTCAAAGATGAACTTCATGGTGCGGATGGATAGATAAATGAGGATCAGGAAATAGACTGGCAGCAGCACGAGGTATTCAAGCGTTGTGCTGATATATGGACTGGGTCGCAGAAAGAACCAGATCGGAAGGGCTTCGAGTGTTATAAAGAACATTGCCGCCAGCGCGGCAGGGATGATCCTCAACCGGATCGGGGAAGCCTGCATGAAGAGGATCAGTGCGACGCTCAGGGACACCCCGAGCGCGATCAAGATCCCGGACCAGGCGGAAATGAACCAGCCGGCGATCAAACCGATCCCGGTGGCCACTGCCCACCACACCCACACGTCCGAGTCGCCCAACGGATCGTTGACGAAGCGCAGGAAATATTGTTCGCTCTGCAGCTTGCCGATTCGTTTGTCCAGCGTGTCCTGTAAATGGGTGACGATCTCCACCACGCCCTGAGGTCCGCTGGGGAAAAGCTGGCAGCGTTCGAGGTAACGCTCCACATCCATCGGGAAAAAGCGTTCGCTTTTGGCGAAACGCAGGGTGGGTTCGTATTGTTCGAGCAATTCCAGATCGTTCAACTTGGCGGCCTCAGGTAAAATCGTTTCATGATTAATACGCAAGTCATGCAGGACGCGTTTCAGGCTTATTTTAATCGCAAACCGGATTTCGTTGTCCGCGCCCCCGGGCGGGTGAATCTGATCGGCGAGCATACCGATTATAACGACGGCTTCGTGCTGCCGATGGCGATCGACC
>CAYUUJ010000363.1:0-3394 GCA_964447845.1 uncultured Anaerolineaceae bacterium | reverse complement strand
TTGGACATCGACCATTTCAAGAATATCAACGATACCCATGGCCATCAGGTGGGAGATGCCGTCCTTCAATCAGTGGGCAATTCCTTAAAGACAGGTGTGCGAGTTGGTGATATCGTGTGCCGCTACGGTGGAGAGGAATTCATCCTGGTTTTTCCTGGTATGCATGCCGGGGATGGCTGGACTCGGGCGGAGAAAATAAGGATGATGATCGGTTCGCAAACGATTGATGCGAAAGGCCAATTAATTAGTGTGACCATTTCGATCGGAGGTTCTGTCTATCCAACGGACGGGAATTCCGATGACGAACTCATTTCCATGGCGGACCTGGCTCTCTATCGAGCCAAACAAAACGGTCGCAACCGTGTCGAATTTGCCGAGCCAAATGATCAGGTCTCCAACTTAAAGAGTGCGGAGGCGTGATTTTAAGGGACTGGGAGGCATCCGAACCACTCCTTATTGGGTGGGGTTGTAAATGCTGTGTCTGATCCATTTCAGGAAGGGAGTATCTGATGAAGCAACGCACATTTCTCATCATTGCGGCCGTACTTGCCCTTGGCTATGGCCTTGGTTTGGTCCTGATGCCGGGGTTCATGAACTCAACCTATGGCTTTGGGACCAGCGCGTCCGAAATATTGCTGGCGCGCTTCTTCGGCATTGAACTGCTGGCTTTGGGTGTGGCTGCCTGGTTGTCAAAAGATCTAACCGGAGCCAGTGTGCGGCCGATCATCACAGGCAGCCTGGTCGCGGATGTGTTGGGCGCCATCTTTGCCTTGATGGGTACGCTCAGCGGCGTGATGAACTCGTCCGGCTGGCTGGCATTCGGGCTTTATTTTCTCCTGGCGCTTGGGTTTGCCTACTTCCAATTCAAGACGCCTGCCAAATGAACCAGGTCTTTGCGTCAGGTTGACAGCCGCACATTAAGGGATTAACATTCCTTTACAACTGAACGGGGAGCTCCGCTAGGAGGAGCTGAGAGGAGCGTATCACGCTCGACCCGCAACACCTGATCCGGATCATGCCGGCGGAGGGAATATAGCTTTAGTTACAGCCATCCTCCGCAATCGGAGGATTTTTATTTTTTGCTCACAGACGGGCTTAGCCCGTCGACTAGCGGGGGCACAGCCCCCTTTGAGCAAAATATAGATGTGTTTAGCTTTTATCATGACTCAACAACGCATCCTCATCTTTGCCAACGGTCACCTGCCGGATCTTGAACGAGCGCGAACGCTTCTGCTTCCGGATGATTTCCTGCTCGGCGCGGACGGCGGCACCCATCACATCCTGGCGCTGGGCCGCACTCCGGATCTGGTGGTGGGGGATATGGATTCGCTCGAATCCGAGGTGGCGGACCGGCTCGAGAATGAAGGCGTGAAGCTGGTCCGGTATCCGCGCGATAAAAACGAGACCGATCTCGAACTTGCCATCCGTCACGCGCTCGAATTAAACCCGGATGCGATCCTGATCCTGGCCGCGCTGGGAGAACGACTCGACCAAACCCTCGGCAACCTGGCTCTATTAACTGACGTTCGACTTTCGACTTTAGACGTCCGTTTGGACGATGGGGTTGAGGAAGCGTTCTTTTGTCGGGAACAAACCGAAGTGCGGGGAAGCAGTGGAGATACCGTCTCGTTGATCCCATGGGGCGAACAGGTTGAGGGCATTTCATCCGAAGGATTAAAGTGGCCCCTGCAAGGCGAAACGCTGCATCCGCATCAAACGCGCGGCATCAGCAACGAACTGGTCGGAGAGCTGGCCCGGGTGAGTGTTCGATCCGGAGTATTACTTATCGTCCATCGTCGTTTATCCTAAGCATCGAAGGAAACACCATGAAACGTATATCTCTTTTATTTATTGCCTTTAGTCTTTTAGCTGCCTGCGCGCCGGCACCCGTAAAACCTGCTGAACTAACGGTGATGACGCACAATTCGTTCGCGGCCAGCGAAGCCGTGATCCAACAATTCGAGGAAGCCTACGACATCAAATTGATCTTCCTCGCCAGCGGCGATGCCGGGGAAGCGCTCAACAAGGCCATTCTCTCGAAAGATGCCCCGCTGGCAGATGTGTTCTATGGGGTGGACAATACGTTTCTCTCGCGCGCCCTGGAAGCCGATATCTTCGAGGCCTATGAGTCGCCCGCGCTGGCGGATGTGCCGGATGCGTTCCGGCTCGATTCCGAGAGCCGCGCCCTGCCGGTCGATTACGGCGACGTATGCATCAACTATGACAAAGCATATTTTTCAGAAAATAATCTATCTGCTCCAAAGACGCTCGAAGACCTGACCAAGCCTCAATACAACGGTTTGCTGGTGGTGGAAAACCCCGCCACGTCTTCGCCCGGCCTGGCTTTTCTGCTGGCCACCATCCAGCATTTCGGAGAGCCGGGATACCTGGATTATTGGGCGGAGCTGCGCGAGAACGGTGTGGTCGTGGTGGACGGTTGGGAGACCGCGTATTACACCAACTTCAGCGCCTCCTCCGGCCGGGGCCCCCAGCCGATGGTTGTTTCGTACGCGAGCAGTCCCGCTGCGGAAGTGGTCTTCGCGCAGACGCCGCTCGATGACGCGCCCACCGCTTCCATTCTGGGACCCGATACCTGCTTCCGTCAAATCGAGTTTGTCGGCATCCTGCAGGGGACGCGCAAGCGGGCCGCCGCCGAAGATTTCATAGATTTCATGTTGAGCAGGGAATTCCAGGAAGATATGCCGCTGCAAATGTTCGTATTTCCCGTCAGCACTCTGGCGGAATTGCCGGAGCCTTTCGTGAAGTATGCCCAAACTGTCGAGCAGCCTGTGACCCTCAGTCCCGATAATATCGCCGCCAATCGCGAGCGCTGGATCGCCGAATGGAATGAGGTAGTGCTTAGGTGAACACATGCTCCGGAAATTGAACCGCGAAGGCACGAAGGACGCGAAGAAAAATTATCTCTTCGAGCTCTTCGCGTCTTCGCGGTTCAATTTTTCGCGTGCCCTTCAGTGGCTCGCGCCGCTGACATTCCTGATCGTCTTCTTTTTCTATCCGCTGGCGCGTATCCTGGCCCTCGGTTTCGACTCGGATATTCTCAGCCCTGAAAATCTTCGCCTTGCTTTTTCCGTTTTTCGTTTTACATTTTATCAAGCCCTCCTTTCCACGCTATTAACGCTCCTGCTCGGCCTGCCTGCCGCGTACCTTTTCGCGCGCTATGAGTTTCGCGGTAAATCCTTTTTGCGCGCGTTGACAGCCATTCCGTTCATGCTGCCGACCGTGGTCGTTGCAGCCGGCTTCAATGCGTTGCTGGGTCCGCGCGGCTGGTTCAATCTGGCGCTGGTGAATTTGCTGGGTCTGGATTCGCCGCCCATCACGTTCGTAGGTACACTGACTGCCATCCTGATCGCTCACGTCTTCTACAACACAACCA
>CAYUUJ010000362.1:0-3408 GCA_964447845.1 uncultured Anaerolineaceae bacterium | reverse complement strand
GCAATAACCGCCTTATCACTGCTTAAATGATTCAATAATCCGGCGATATCCGCCGCCATGCTGTCCATTGTGTAGGGCATTTCGACGGTTGTCGATTCTCCGGAGCCGCGCAGATCAGGAAGGATCGAATCGAAATCGGCCTCCAGAAACGGGGCTGCTTCATTCCAGATCGTATGGTCCAGCGGATATCCATGCAGAAGCACCAACGGTGTTCCTTTGCCGCGGCGCTCATAAGCGAGCGAAATATTGTTGATAATGATTTTTTCCATGTCCTGCTCCTATTTCCAGTTGACTGTGACTTTCAATGTGCTGCCCAGTCTTGAATGATAATGCAAAAATCCCTGATCGCGCCCAAACTCGTAGACTCTTCTTGTGATATCCACGTCCGCTTTGCAATATTCAGCCACCTTGTCCAATTCGCCCTCCCGGAACCATTTCACCGATTGCAGGCCGTCCGCCGTCTTCACCGTGCCAAGAGTGGCTTTGGCGATCGAGTCCAGGCTCAGGCGAAAGCCGAGAGTCCGCTGAATGTCCTGGAGCAGGTCGAGGGTCCGAAGCGAGGCGAAGTTGAACACATCGGCATAGGGAGTCAGCACCAGGTAATCAAAATTAATCACATTAAAACCGATCACCCTGGCGGCAGCCTTCAACTCTGCGAGAAGGGCCGGAACGTCATTTTCCCAGTAAACCTTGAAGTCATTTCGAGCTGTGGACCAAGTCACCGCGCAGGCGATCAACAGCCGAGCCGGATCGCGTCCGCCGACATCCTGAAATAGCTTCTGAGTTTCAAGGTCGAAGAATACCTGGTTCAAGAAGGGTTAGCCTTCAACCAGGCGCGGGCGAGGTCCAATCCCTGCTCGCGCGTGGTCACCTCGCCAGTTGCCTGAGCTTCCCGGATCGCTTCCAAAACCTTGCCTACAACGGGTCCGGGATCAAGATCGAGTTCGTTCATCAAATCGTTGCCATCCAGGAGGCGCGGCGGCGCGACAGTTTCGTGTGGTTTCTCCCAGTAATTCTCCAACAGGAGTGCAGCAACATCCACGGCGGCCGCCCAGGTGGCTGAACTCAGTTCGGGACCTCGAATGGCGCGCAGGTCTGCCAAACCTAAAAGAACCAGATCCACTCCCGCCTCACCGCTATCCCGAAAAAAACGGTAAATAGCCTTCCGTGACGGCCTGGTTTGATCGGCTTCCATTCGGCTTATATGGAAGTGTATCCGCATGTGGTTTGCAACGATGAGGCGCAGGCGCTCGAGCTCGTCATTGCTCAAGCGGAAAGCCTGTGCCCGGTGCGCGACGACCTGCGTTCCTTGCTGATCATGATCGAAAAAGCGGATCCGGCCGGTCTCATCCAACGAACGGGTTTCCGGTTTCGAGACGTCGTGATACAAGCCTGCGAAGATAATCAAGCCGCGCACAGAGCGGTCAGGATTCAACTTGTTGGAGTAATGGTCAGTGATCTGAGGACGAAACCGTCCGATCTTTTGCGTCAATTGTTCAACAAACGGATCGTTCGCATCTACTGATCCGTCGATCGGCGCCAAAGCCATCAGGATCGACTCTAAATGTTTGAGCAAGGTCAGTGTATGAGTCCATACGTCGTAAACATGCGGTGCGGGTTGTTGAACATCCTTAAGCAGAGTCAGTTCAGGGAATACATGCGGTAAAGCGCCTAACAATTCCAACGCCCGCACGGAATCGGCTGAATTTGGGCTTTCGAAAAGCTTGAACATCTCGTCTCGCAATCTTTCAGGGGAGACATTCGCCAAGCCTTCTGCAGCCTGCTTCATCAGTGCACGGGTCCTGGGTTCGATCTTGAAGCCCAAGTCGGCTGCCAGTCGAATCGTTCGGAGCACGCGCACTGGATCATCCAGGAAAGCCGTCGGGGTGCATGCCCTCAGGCTTTTGAGGCGCAAATCCGCTACGCCATCCAGCGGATCGAGGATCGTCTCCGCTCTCAGATCATAAGCAATGGCATTGACGGTCAGGTCACGACCGTTAAGGTCTGCCTCGATCGTAGTCCCACCTTTATATTTTGCGAAATCCAGCAAAGTACGCGTGCCATCTGATGTAGTCACGATCACCCGGCCGATATCGCGATCACCATCCAGAGCATTGAAGTCCGCTCGCAGTGCATTGGCAACGCGGCGCGCCAGCTCGACGCCGTCCGCAGGCACAGCAAAATCAAAGTCGTGGGAAGTTCGCCCGAGAAACAGATCCCGCACAGCACCACCGACCAAATGGATCTGCTGGTCTGCAGGCAATGCCTGGACGACAACTTTTATCAGATCAGGGATAGAAAATGGAGCAGGCATGAAGATAATTTCAGGGCTTTCTTTATGGCGGCTGGACTTGGCGGTTCGCCGCGCCAATTCAGGCGTTCCACCCTGAGCGATGATACGGCCTCGCAACCGGGCCACCCATCGCCCGGCATAGGAAGCGGCGGGATCTTTTTCGTCTGTCATATTTTGAAGGAGTGATCAGGCGCCTGGCTTGTATTTCTTCAAGTCCACGACACCTACAAAGGGCAGGTTTCGATAATATTCATCCAGATCCAACCCATAACCGAAGACAAACTTATTCGGTATGGTAAACCCCCGATAGTGGATCGGCACGACGGCTTCACGGCGCTCCGCCTTATCCAGCAGCGCACAGACCTTTAAGCTGGCCGGCTGGCGGGTTGAAAGCAATTGAAGCACCGAGGCGATCGTATTCCCGCTATCGACGATATCTTCGATCAACAACGCGTCCTTGCCGCGGATGTCCATCTGAAGATCCAGCGTCACCCGGATCGAGCCGCTGCTTTCGCGCAGACCTGACCCATACGAAGAGACAGCCATAAAATCTGTCATGTGTGGGACCGTGATCTGACGGCTCAGGTCTACCAGGAACGGAACGCCGCCTCGTAAAATACAGATCAGCAACAGGTTACCATCCGGGTAATCCAAACTGATCTGCCCGGCAAGTTCCAGAATGCGTTTCTGGAGGGCGGCCTCATCGATCAATACCTCGCTCAGAACTTCTTTATAATCTTGTATCTTTGCCATCTGCGGGTTTTGCCTGACTGCAGTGGTAGGTCCCACCGCTAAAGCGGTACCTCATGGTGCTGCCGGCATCGGGCTTCGTACATCTCGGAAGCGCCCACGATCACGACCGGGTCATCATAGCGGGCAGGCTTGCCATTCACCAATCGCTGTGTGCGAGAGGCCTCTTCCCCACAGACCATGCAAATGGCATGTAATTTATCGACACTTTCCGCCTTCGACATAAGCGTCGGCATCGGACCGAAAGGCTCGCCACGGAAATCCATGTCCAGGCCAGCCACCAGGACGCGTATGCCTCGGGCTGACAATTCCTGCACCACTTCCACAATTTGCGGGTCGAAGAACTGTGTCTCATCCACAGCCAC
>CAYUUJ010000361.1:0-3418 GCA_964447845.1 uncultured Anaerolineaceae bacterium | reverse complement strand
TTATCGAAATTATCCTGCGGGGTGTTCCAGGCATCGTACGGAAAGCCGGTCACCAACAGGCTCTTCTGCAGGTCGTCCGTGTCGGAAGCGCGCATCCGCTCCCCGTTCAGGTGCGCGCCCTTGCCGCGCTGCGCGCTGAAGAGCTCGTCCCGCAGCGGATCGTAGACGGCGCCCAGCTCCAGGATCCCATTGGAAGCGTAGGCGATCGAGACGCAGAAGATCGGGATGTGATGGGCGTAGTTGACCGTGCCGTCCAGCGGATCGATATACCAGATCGATTCATCGAGGCCCTTGATCTCGCCGGTTTCCTCCGTCAGGATGTGATGATCGGGGAATTGTCTCTGGATCTCGCCCAGCAGATACGTTTCGGATTGGCGGTCGGTTTCAGTGACCAGGTCGATCACGCCTTTGTAAGTCACTTTATGCTCGGTGTTGTAACCGGCGCGCAGGATCTCCCCCGCACCGCGCGCCATCCCTTCGACTTGTTTTAATGTGGGTTGCATGCTATTCAAACTCCGTCCCAAATGCGCCGGCCGAGGGCCGAGAGGATCAGGTCCACGCCCAACGCGGCGGTCTGGTTCTGGAGGTCCAGGATCGGGTTTACTTCCACCAAGTCCATGCCTGTCAGCTTACCGGTCTCGGCGATCAGCTCACACGCCAGGTGTGATTCGCGCTGCGTAAGCCCGGCCGAAACGCGCGTGCCCACACCCGGCGCGTAATTCGGATCCAACGCATCCATATCGAAGGAAAGATAGATCCCGTCCGTATCGCGGCTCACGCATTCGATGGCTTTCTCGATGGCAGTCGTCATCCCGAAACGGTCGATCTGCTCCATGCTCATGACCATCACCCCCGCTTCGCGCAAATTGACCTT
This sequence comes from uncultured Anaerolineaceae bacterium, assembly GCA_964447845.1. Taxonomy (GTDB): domain Bacteria; phylum Chloroflexota; class Anaerolineae; order Anaerolineales; family Villigracilaceae; genus DASXQN01. The sequence continues at coordinate 2,544 of CAYUUJ010000361.1, read as the reverse complement.
TTCGCCGGGGTCGATATCGCGCGCCCCGATGATGGCGATATGCTTCGGGTCCACCACGGGAATGACTTCGTCCCATAACTTCACCAAGCTAGGGTCGCCCAGCCCGGCCAGCGCAGCCAGCGGCATGCCGTGGATGTTGCCCGAGGGCGTACTTTCAGGTGTGTTGAAATCGGCGTGCGCGTCCACCCAGATCACGCCCACTTTTTTGTGCTTCGCCGCGCCGCGGATCGAACCGAGCGACAGGCTGTGGTCCCCGCCCAGAACCAGTGGGAAGCGCCCACCCTGGATCGCGGTGGCCACCGCACCCGCCACCCGTCGTGACATCGGCACGATGCAGTCCACATATTTAAGTTTGGGATCCGTGATCGAACAGGTCTCGGCGATCGGGACTTCGATATTCCCTTCGTCCTGCACAGAATACCCAAGCGCCTCGAGCTTGGATTGTAAATTGGCGTAGCGCAGGGCGCTGGGTCCCATGTCCACCCCGCGGCGTCCGGCGCCCAGGTCGATCGGTACGCCAATGATGTCAATTTGCATGAATATCTCCAGTAAAAGATTTGGAACCGCGAAGAAAGGAAGAGCGCGAAGGAGGATTAACTACGCGAAGAGGCGCTTTAAAGTTTTGGATAGGGAGTATTTCCTTCAAGATTATATACGACACGTCTGATACCATTTTTCATCAGATTAACATTCCAATTGAGTAGAAACCCGATTTTACACCTTGTTAGCTTCAAGTAGGTCAATAACTGTGCTTGATGGATTGGCAATAGAGACTCAACGGCTTTATTTTCCAGGATCAATTGATCGTCAATCAACATGTCAATCCGATAACCTGCATCAATTCTTTGGCCATCGTAAACAAGAGGAAGTAATAATTCAGTCGCTACTTTTCTCCCTCGCCTGCGAAGTTCGTAAGCATGACAATGCTGATACGCCGATTCAAGCAATCCCGGACCCAAAGCTTTATGAACCTTGATCGCAGAGTCAACAATATCTGTAGCGATCGCCTCAATATCATTCATCTTTCCCTCCTTTTTATTATTAAACCTTCGCGCTCTTCGCGTCTTCGCGGTTAAATTTATGTAGTTCGATGATACCCCGTATCCACCGCATAAACCCTCCCGCGCTTGACGACCTGCCTCACCAAATTCGTGCCGAAGCGATAGCCAAGATGACGATAATCGGGAACCGATAAGATCAACAGGTCCGCCTGCTTGCCGGCTTCGAGCGAGCCGATCATATCCGCGCGGCGGATGGCATGCGCGGCGTTGATCGTGCAGCACGCAATCGCTTGTGCGGGGGTCAACTTCAGCGCCCGGCAGGCCAGCGCGATCACAAATTGCAGCGACTCGTTCCAGGCTGTGCCCGGGTTGCAGTCCGTGGCCAGGGCCAGGATGGCACCCGCGGCCAGGAATTTGTGCGCCGGGGTGTAATCGCGCTCAGCCAGGCCGAAGGGTGTGCAGGGCAAGGAAACGGCGACTGTGTCAGACCTTCCCAGCGCGACGATATCCTCATCCGAAGTTTTTACAAGATGATCGGCGGAGACCGCGCCCATTTCGGCAGCCAACCGCGCGCCGCCGAGATTGTCAAACTCGTCCGCGTGGACCTTGAGCGGGAATCCCATCGAAGATGCCCGGGTCAGGATCTGACGCGTCTGCGCCAGGTCGAAGGCTTTCGTCTCACAGAAGACGTCCACGAACGGCAGCGGCAGGCGCGGCGCATGTGTCCCCCACCATTCCTTGAGCATGGGCAGCATGCTGCTGGAAACCAGGTCCGTATAGCCTTGCGGGTCATCTTTGAACTCGGGCGCGATGGCGTGCGCGCCCAGAAACGTGATCGCCAGCTCGAGCGGACCCTCATCATCCAGCGCCAGCAAAGCCTTCAGCAAACGAAGTTCTGTGGCGGTTTGAAGACCGTAGCCCGTCTTGGCTTCGGCGGTGGTGGTGCCGTGCGCGAACATGCGTTGCAAGCGGGCGCGTGTTTCGGCGATCAGCGTTTCCAGGCTGGCGACCCGCGTTTGCTTGACCGTCGATAGAATCCCGCCGCCCGCGGCCAGGATGTCGAGATACGCCATGCCCGACATTTTCTTCTCGAACTCATTCGCCCGGTCACCGGCAAAGATCACGTGCGTGTGCGGGTCCACGAAACCCGGCAGCACCACGCAGCCCACGGCGTCAAGTGTTGGTTCATCAGGATAGGCGGACTTAAGCTCGTCCGTGCTTCCGACCGTCAGGATCTTTTCGTCGCGGATCAGCACAGCGCCGTTCTCGATGATCCCCAACGTACCGAGGGCTGCCCCGCGCTGCGGTCCGCCTGCGAGCGTGAGGAGTTGTGCGGCGGAATGGATCAGCATGGTTTATTGGTCTGATTGGTCTGACTGGTCGGAGTGGTCTGAGTAGTCGGGGTGGTCGGTGGAGGGAGGGATTTCATAGGTAATGGAGTATTCTTTTACACTTTGCGAGCGGGATTTATGTAAATAAGCGATCAACCCATTGATCTGTTTTTTGCAAACTGTCGCCTTTTCATAGGCCGCGGTAAATTCAT
>CAYUUJ010000360.1:0-3419 GCA_964447845.1 uncultured Anaerolineaceae bacterium | reverse complement strand
GGCGCCCGCGTCCCATCCGCAAAGCGACCATCCCAGGCGATCTCACTCGTAGCCGCGTCGTACCAGCTCACTTTTGGCCAGCGCTCAAGATCATCCTGAATCACCATGCGTACATTCGTCACACCGCTTTCGTCATCCAAAACTTCATAGTCTGGCGAAGCCCCCAACTTCCAAGAATCCAGCATATCGATGGTTGGCGAAGTGGTGTCCACCCAAACGAGTTGCGCGGGGGTCGTGGTTACATTCCCAGCGTAATCTGTGGCGCGAAACCTTACGCCGGTCTTTCCTTCTTTAAATATCAAGGGCGTTGAATAAGTCGTCCAAACACCATTCTCGAGTGAATACTCCAAGGATTCGATACCCGATCCCAGGTCCGATCCCGTGGCACTGACCTGGGTGTCCGAGATATACCAACCCCCTGTCCCAGCCGTGCCGGCAATCGACAGACTGATCAGGGGCGTGACTGTATCTACATTGATCAGTTGTTCGGTCTGCGTGAGATTGCCGGCCGCATCCATCGCACGCACCGATAGACTGTGCGAGCCATCCATGAATAAAAGTGGACTGGTATAAGTCGTCCAATTATTTCCATCGAGCGTGTATTGGATCGCGGCCATTCCGGATCCGGGATCATTCGCCGAGGTTGTAACCTGCACTTCGGAGCGGTACCATCCATGCAAGGCGGACATGCCCGACATCTCCAGATCCAGGATCGGTGCGGTGGTGTCGATCTTGACTGTTTGGCTCCACATACTTTGATTGCCCGCCGCATCCACAGCTTGAAATTCGATCGCATGGATTCCATCCGATATTGTGAACGGTGAACCAAAGCTTGACCAGCCCCCGCCATTCTGTGAATACGAAAAATTTGTGACGCCCGAGATCGTGTCACTGGCAGTCGCGGAAATTTGAACAGGAGAAACAAACCAGCCATTGCCACCATTGCTCCCGCTAAGATTACCGGTGATCTGAGGCACGCTGGTATCGCGTTGGTAGGTCTGCGATCCACTCGCAGTCAACCCTGTAGCAGAGGTGACCAAATAATTGACCACACCGCTGCCCTCAGGGAGCGGTACCGCGCAGGATGTGGCGCCATTCGTGCAAGCGAATGCAGTGCCTGAGACGTCCCCGCTGATCAGAACTGTCTGACCCTGTGGATCGGAAGCAATCAAGTCAAACGTCGAGTCTCCGATACACCAGTTTCCATTTCCAATGAGTGAACAACTCTGGCTGGCGTTTATGGTGGGCGGCTGATACGGATCGTCCTCCTGACACGCAGGATCGCATTCCTGACCGTATGAAAGACAGCAGCCACCACCAGGTCCACCTACCGGGCATTGAGCGTGACCTTCCGGAACCCAACGAGTGCAAACGTTTATAATGCACGAATTCGGACAGCGAGCGCCGGCGCTGGGCAGATCGATGGGATAAACAAATAGCGTGGGAGGTCTGAGCGACTCCGGACCTCGTGTGGGGCCTGAAAATTTCCCCCGAAGATCAACGGGGAACAAATAGAATAGCATCATCAGGAAAAGGATGCCGGGAAAAACCCAGTACGGCAGGCGGCCCTGATCACGCTTGGTCCATATTAATTGCAATAGCTTAGGCTTGATTTTCATCGCTTACTCTCCCCCACGATCTGATTAAGCGTTATGTCATTAAAGACATTTATAAAATTCTACTCATCCGGAGAAAATATTCAACTTACAGAATTGTTAGGTCGGAAATAACTCCATTCCGAATTGAAAAACCGTTGGCGATGCATGTGCCGTTGGCGGTAGGGGCGACCCGGCGGGTCGTCCCTACGGCTGACGTATAATCCTGCCTATGTTTCTCAAACTCACCGCAATCCTCCTCTTATTCTTCCTTCTCTCGACCGCTTGCCAACCTTCCCCCACCCCTACGCCTACTCTTCCTCCCACCGCCACCAATACCCCAGCCCCAACCAGCATCCCGACTCGGACAGCCCCAGTCGTTCTCAACCCACTCACGAGCCTGCCCGTCACAGATCCCAAGCTGCTCAAAACCCCGGCCGTGCTGATCTCGATCTCGCACTTCCCGGCCTTGAGCCGTCCGCAAGCCGGGCTGTCGTTCGCGCCGTTCGTCTACGAGATCTCGATCACCGAAGGCGCCTCGCGCTTTCTGACCGTCTTCTACGGCGAACCGATCCTGCCCGAGGCGCCTCCGATCGGCGGTTGCGAGCCGCGCTCGGGCGCCCTCACCCAAACCGACGTGCTCCTGGGTGGCTTAGCCTGGCTGGACATAGACGCGGACGGCCTGCTCGGGATTCAGGAACGCGGCATGGGTGGCGTGTGTGTTAATCTGTACGACGGGGGCGGAATCCTCGTCCAACAGACCTCTACAGACACCAACGGTTATTATGGATTCAATGTCCAACCCGGGCATTACAGCGTCGAATTTCTCGCGCCGGAATGGACGCGCTTCAGCGCGCAGACGAACGGAGCTGGGGGACGCGTCAGCGCGGCCGACCCGCTCACAGGGCGGGTTGAGCGGGACGTCGCGGCCGACGTTCTTAATCTGGACGCGGGCTTGATCCCGTTAAATGATTCAGTCCTCCACCCGGACGCGTCCCTGCTACCCCTCCCACAAGTCGGCCCGATCCGCTCCGGACGGTTGATCTATCGCTACCTGGCTGACTCGTTCCAGAACAGCTGCCTAATTTTCGCCAGCGCTTCGGGCGAGGTGCTTCCAAAATTGCCGCAGTGCCTGACGGTCTTTCATCAATTCTCGGGCGGCGGATACATGCTGGATATCGGCGAGATGGCGGAGGTGGCGAAGCAGAACAGGCGCGAGCAGGGCAACGATTTCGATTACTCCGGTTACGTCTTCTCCACAACGCCGCCGCCCGGGGGGGCGCCGGCCGCGCAGTTGAACGTGTTCTACGCGTACCTCAACCAATCCGGTTGGATCTATGATCCGCTCTATCAAGCCTATCTGCGTTTCGTGGACACTTCGGCAAAGCTAGACGCCGGTCGGCTGTTCCCCGATCATGATCGCCTGACCGGACGACAATTACATTTTGAAAATGTGATCGTCCTATACGCGCGGCACGACGTGGTTTCGCCCACCAATTTGGATATCCACCTCAATCCCGGCCGGGAGGGCGATGCTCTATTGTTCCGTGATGGGAGGATGTATGAAATTGAATGGCGCATGCCCGGCGCTGTCGATCGCGAAGATTCTTATATGCTGACGTTTCTGGATACCAACGGCGACCCGGCGCTGCTCAAGCCCGGTCATACCTGGGTGGTGGTGGTTTCGGATTACAGCAACATCCTCGAAGTCGGAGCCGGCAAGTGGAGAATAACCTATGTCCCGCCGGAGGGCGAGGCGAGGTAGGGGGGACCCAGTGGGGCGCCCCTACCTCGCCTCCCCAAAAATGGCGCGCTGCCCAAAGA
>CAYUUJ010000359.1:0-3434 GCA_964447845.1 uncultured Anaerolineaceae bacterium | reverse complement strand
GGGAGACAATTCTTTTCCAGTCAGCCGGCGAAATACCCCGAAATCCAACTGCCAGGCGTCCAATTCGCCGTATACCGAGAGGGCCAGGCGTGGACCCTGCTGCAAATGCCGCACTTCATGAATGATCAGGGTCATGAGGCGCGCGCTGGTCAACGGCGTATCGTAGGAATAATAGGCCGCATTCATGCGGATGTTGCCAAGCGGGGTCCAGAAGGCTCCTACATTCGGCCGCACCTGCCGAAAGCCGACCTTCGTCCTGCGGGCGCGCATGAAAGCCACCGCGGCTGTGCCCTCTTCGCAGGAATCTTCGACGGAATGAAGAAGCGCCTCCACCCATTCCGTATGCTTTTTTACATCCTTCATTGTGACGAAAGAGCCTGTTCCATTAAATCCAGTAAATACTGGATGAGCGGCTGGAGACCCGATTCCGGCAAAGTGACATCGTCCAACTGGACGATGAACCTTGCATTTCCGCTATCTATCTGCAGGTCATAAATAAAACAATCTGCGCAGCCGGAATCAGCCTCCGCCGGCCGGTTCAATCTTGCCGCTGAAATTTGCGCTTCGAGCTCGGCCAATTCAGCCTCGGTAAGCTGGATCGTACCGGCCCTGTCCTCCCGCTCATCCAGGGCGGCTACTTTTCCATCCGAGGTGATGGTAACCGTTCGGTGCACGCCAACAAATCCACCGGACTGGGTGAACGTGATCGACCAGTTCCCCTCCAGGCCTGGCAGCTGCTCAGCACCGGCTGGGATCGCACCACAAGCCGCCAGCAAACTGAAAATTAGAACAAACAACATTCTGCGAATCATAAGCATCTCCTTTGGATGGCTACCTGACGTGGCCACCCGGACTTTTGTTCCAGGGGGTCGGATAGTTCCTGAGAGCAGGGTCGTGTACAATTTTTACCAGTATACTTTTAAAGAGGCAGGCATGCGGGCAGTAGCCATTTTAGGCATCGGGCAGACGAAAATCGGCGAGCACTGGGACCGGTCCATCCGTGAGATCGGTGGCGAAGCCGCGTTTGCCGCGCTCCAGGATGCGGGTCTCGAGCGCGTCGAAGCGCTGTTCGTCGGCAACATGTTGTCCCCGCTCATCAGCGGACAAAACCAGCTGGGTACTTTCTTCTCGGATTGGATCGGTTTGTGGGGTATCGAAGCAGTCAAAGTGGAAGCAGCCTGCAGCTCCGGCGCGGCGGCCTTCCGTGCAGGATTGATGGCGGTTGCCTCCGGCGACGTGGACTCAGCATTGATCGTCGGTATCGAAAAAATGACCGACAGAAGCAGTCATGAGGTGACCGCTGCGCTGGCGACCGCCGCGGATGCCGATTATGAGGTGGAGCAGGGCGTCTCATTCGTCGGATTGAATGCGATGATCATGCGCCGCTATATGCACGAGTTTGGCTGGAAGCATGCGGACTTTGCACCTTTTTCGGTCAATGCCCACCTCAACGCCATGCACAATCCTTTCGCCCGCCTGCATGAACCGATCACTTCCAAACAGTTCGAAAAAGCGGGCATGATCGCAACGCCCATCACCCTGTTGGACTCTTCGCCGATCGGAGACGGTGCAGCCGCGGCCGTCATCGTGCCCGCGGATCGTGTTCCAAATCAGAATGGCCGTCCGCGCGTGACCGTGGTCGGGTCCGCCGCCTCGACGGATACCATCGCCATCCACAGCCGCCGCGACCCGGTCTTTCTGCAGGCCGCATATGACTCTGCCAAACGTGCTTATGAGCTGGCTGGTGTTGGCCCGGATGATATTGACGTGTTCGAAATGCATGACGCGTTCTCCATCATGTCCGCCCTATCGCTGGAGGCCTGCGGGTTCGCCGAGCGCGGCCGGGGGCCGACGCTCGGTCTCGATAACGAGATCAGCCCGCAGGGGCGCGTGCCTGTCTGCACCCGGGGCGGATTGAAAGCGCGCGGTCATCCGGTCGGGGCGACCGGTATGTATCAGATCGTGGAGGTCGTCCAGCAATTACGCGGTGAGTGCGGTCCCACCCAGGTGGATGCGGCGAAGATCGGAATGACCCAAAATATCGGTGGCAGTGGCGCCACCGTGATCACACATATCCTGCAAAGCGGCTGACTTTTCGCAAATGATCGTTGATTCCTACAGGATATTGCTCTATACTGGGCGCATGAATTAGCAAAAGGAAATGCCATGAAAAATATTCCAGAGCGGCGGGAATCGCAGCGGCGAAAATTTACCTACTATATGCCGATCCTGAATGACGATACAGGCGAACTGGTGGGGCATTTGACGGATATCAGCCCGCGTGGATTTAAGCTGGACAGCCCCCAGGCATTACCTACCGGGCAGGATTATCCCTTGCGCATGGAACTCACCAGCGATGTTGCGGACCGGCCATTCATGGTCTTTATCGCCCGCACGAAATGGATCGGCGAGGATCACCTGACGCCCAATTTGTATAACATCGGTTTTGAGATCATGGAAATCCTGCCTGAAGATGCACAAATATTCGAGCGCATCCTGGAGAAGTACGGAGCTTGAGAGTAAACTTCTTGAAACCTGAGGCAGGAATTGGAAATTCACACCTGCAATTCGAATTGCATTCCCGTTCAAGATATTCTATAATTGACCATTCATAAAGGATAAATAAATGCCAGAACGAAGAACCACACCCCGGCGGTCTTTCTCATACCATGTGCGCGTCATGGACGACGATACGCAAAAGACCATCGGCCATCTCGTCGAAATGAGCGAAATGGGAGTTCAACTGGAAACCTCCGTCCCGCTGCCTTTGGAGAAGGATTATTTCCTGCGCATGGAACTCACATCAGACATCGCCAGCACAGCCTTTATCGTTTTTTCGGCGCGCACGAAATGGTGCCGGACCGATAAGATCACGCCCAATATGTACCATTGCGGTTTCGAGATCACGGATATGATCCCGGAAGACCGCGTCACATATCGAACCATGATCGAAAGATTTGGAAAAGAAAACAGACGCGTTTAATCTTTGGATGGACATCGATTAAACCTGTACCCGAAAGAGGTACAGGTTTTTTTATTGTACAATGGACTGCATGCGTAATTTCCTGCGTTCCGTGCTGCGCTTCCTGATCAACCTGATCGCAAAAGTGGATGTGCATGGACGTGAAAATGTGCCCGCCACCGGCAGCTTCATTATTGCCACCAATCACCTTGGCATGCTGGACGCAGCCATGCTGTATTATGTGGTCAACCGATGGGATGTGTTCATCCCCGTGGCCGAGAAATGGGAGGAAAATCCCTTCCTGCGCTGGATGGGAAAGTATTTCAATTTCATTTTTATCGACCGCTTCAATCCGGACCTGAAAGCACTGCGCAAGATCATCTCCCTAATGGAAGCCGGGAACATCCTGGTCATCGCTCCCGAAGGAACGCGCAGCCGCACCGGCGCGCTGATCGAAGGCCGGCCCGGCGTC
>CAYUUJ010000358.1:0-3447 GCA_964447845.1 uncultured Anaerolineaceae bacterium | reverse complement strand
CTGGCCGAGATGATGGGCGGCCGAATGTGGGCGGAGAGCGCCGGCGAAGGCAAAGGAACGGTGTTCTACTTCACCATCGCCGCCGAGCCGGCAGAGGTGCCGGACCGTAAACGCCGTGACGTCACCGGGGTCCAACCACAATTGCAGGGCAAGCGTGTGTTGATCGTGGACGATAATGCCACCAACCTGCGCATCCTGTCCTTGCAAACCAGGAAGTGGGGCATGGTAGTGACAAATACTCAATCCCCGCGCCAGGCTTTGCAATTGGTGCGCGCTGGATCGTTCGAGTTGGTGATCCTGGATATGCAAATGCCGGATATGGACGGCGTCACACTGGCAGGCGAGATCCGCATTCATAACCAAAACCTGCCGCTGGTGCTACTCACGTCGCTTGGGCGGCGCGAAGCCCGGATCGAATCGGTGGACTTCGCCGCCTTCCTGACCAAACCGATCAAACCCTCGCTCCTTTTCGACATTCTGGCCGGTATCTTCGACCAAACGCACGCAGCAGTCCCGGCGAATCCCGCCAACCTCAGCCTCAACGCGGACCTTGCCAAACGACATCCTCTGCGGATTCTGCTGGTGGAGGATAACGCCGTCAACCAGAAGCTGGCTTTACGTCTGCTCGAACAGATGGGTTACCGCGCAGACGTGGCTTCGAACGGCATCGAAGCAGTCGAATCGCTTGAACGACAGCCATACGATGCGGTCTTGATGGATGTTCAGATGCCGGAGATGGACGGCCTGGAAGCCACACGGCAAATTCGCAAGAAAGAGCTGACTCAGCCGCGCATCATCGCCATGACCGCCAACGCACTGCAAGGCGACCGCGAGATGTGCCTGGCGGCCGGCATGGATGATTACATCGCCAAACCAATTCGTGTGAACGAGTTGGTGGAGGCATTAATGAAAGCGGAAAGGAAATTATAATTACCGCCTATCCGAAAAAAATCGAATTTTTAACCACAAAGGCACAAAGGCTCGAGGACACCAGGAAAAATGATTTGCGTCTTGGTGTCTCCGTGTCTTTGTGGTGAGATTTAAACGCATGCCTGTGATCGATAAGAAAACCTTCGAAGATCTCAAACAGATGTCCGGCGCGGATTTTATCGGCGAATTGATCGATACCTTCCTGGAGGACGGACCGAAACTGATCCATGCGATGAAGTCTGCAATGGTATCGAACGACGCCGAGTCCTTCCGCCGCGCCGCCCATTCACTGAAATCCAACGCCGCCACATTCGGCGCGCACGAACTGGCCGGCCTGGCGAAGGAACTGGAAGACCTGGGACGCAGGAATGATCTAAAAATTGGGAACAAGCTGGAGGCCGTGGAAGCAGCGTATCAACAGGCCGCCGGGGAATTAAAAGGGTTACATCCATGATCGCCTCCCCGCTCTCAGGGTATGTACTGGTGGTGGACGATAACCAGGTAAATCGGAAACTGCTCTCCCAACACCTGAAAAAAGACGGGCACCGCGTTGTGACAGCTGAAGACGGCGAGCAGGCGCTCGTGAAACTGCATGAGAACTCGTTCGACCTGGTGCTGCTCGACCTTGAAATGCCCCGCAAGGATGGCCTGCGTACCCTGATCGAGATGAAACAGGATCTCGTCCTGCGGCATATCCCGGTCATCATGATCACGGCTGTGGAAGAGATCGAAAGCACCATCCGCTGTATCGAGATGGGCGCGGAAGACTATCTCCCCAAGCCGTTCAACCCGATTTTGCTGCGGGCGCGCATCGACGCCAGCCTGGAGAAAAAGCGCCTGCGCGACCAGGAGCAGCTCTATCTTAAAGGCCTTGAGCGCGAACTTGAGATCGGCCGCGAGATCCAGATGGGCTTTCTACCCGAGGAATTGCCTCAGGCCGAAGGATGGGAGATCGCAGCCTATCTCAAAGCTGCCCGCGAGGTAGCCGGTGATTTCTATGATGCATTTCTTCTCCCGGATGGGAACATCGGCCTGGTCATCGCAGACGTCTGCGATAAAGGCGTGGGGGCCGCATTATTCATGACCCTGTTCCGTTCACTGATCCGCGCCGCGGCCACGACCAACGCCTTTGGGGAGAACGGTGCGGGCACTTCTGAAAATCGCTTGCAGCACACGATCAACCTGACCAATAACTACATCGCCGAGACGCACGGCAACACCGGGATGTTTGCCACCGTATTTTTCGGCATCCTCAACCCGACCGACGGCAGCCTTGTATATATCAACGGGGGACACGAACCGCCCGTCATTTACAATGGCAAGGAGATCAGGGATACTCTGGCGAAAACGGGCCCTGCGATCGGGGCCATCGCCGGATTGGAATTTAAATGCCGGCAGACCCAATTGGAACGCGGCGATCTATTGTTTGCCTTTACGGACGGTGTGCCTGAAACCAACAACCCGCAGGGTGAATTCTTTGGCAGGGAAAAATTATTCGCTTTATTGAAACATTCCGAGAAAAGCGTGCACTCGCTGCTGAACCAGATCGAGGCTGAATTACATATGCATATCGCGGATGCAGACCAATTCGACGATATCACGCTGCTGGCTGTTAGACGCCTGCCCACAAACTAAGCCCGCTCAGGAGACAACATGGCACTCTTTCAACACGGTATCGCCAGCGGCGATCCTCTGCAGGACCGCGTGCTCTTGTGGACTCGCATCACAGTCCCGCACAAAAATAATGTGGAAGTGATTTGGGAGCTCGCAGCGGATCCGAGCTTTGAAAATATCCTGAGTTCAGGGACGCTGGTTGCCGATCCAGAGCACGATCACACCATGCGCGTCGACGCAGATGGATTGCACCCAGGCACACATTATTTTTACAGGTTCCAGGCCCTGGGTGAGAGTTCGCCCACCGGCAGGACAAAGACCCTGCCTGGCGACGACGCGACCCACCTGCGTTTTGCGCAGGCCTCGTGTGCCAAGTTCAATGCCGGTTTCTTCAATGCCTACGCGCGCATGGCGGAGCACACGGACCTGGATTTTCTACTCCATCTGGGCGATTACATCTATGAAGCCTCCAACACACCGCCGGCCGGACAGACTCCCGGCGCGGATATCGGACGCCCGTTCGAACCCCTGCATGAATGCAAAACGCTTGCGGATTACCGGATGCGTTACGGCCAGTATCACGGCGACCCGGATGTTCAAAAAATGCACGCAGCCCTGCCGGTGATCGCTACAGTGGACGACCATGAATTCGCGGATGGCGCCGGGCGTGACGGAGCGGACGCGCACGTTGAAGAAAGGGACGGTCCGTGGTTGGAGCGCGTGAAGAATGCGCTGCAGGCCCGCAACGAGTGGCTGCCGATCCGATTGCCTGATCCAGAAGATCCTCTACGCGTATATCGCAAGGAACAGATCGCCGGCCTGGCCGATCTGTTCCTGATCAACACCCGTATTCACCGCGATCAACCCGTTGCTCCGCCTGCGATGAACGATGCCTCCCGCTCC
>CAYUUJ010000357.1:0-3454 GCA_964447845.1 uncultured Anaerolineaceae bacterium | reverse complement strand
AGGTTGAGCCCGAGAACGTTACCTACGCCACCATCACGCTGCAAAACTATTTCCGCATGTACAAGAAACTGGCGGGCATGACCGGTACCGCGCTGACCGAAGCCGAAGAATTTCATAAGATCTACACGCTGGAGGTCGCGCCTGTGCCGACCAACCTCGAATATCAAGCCTTGCGCGCCGAAGCGACCCTGGTGGAACAAAAAGCCAAGGACGAAGAAGGCTATCAATATACTTTTTACACAAGCAAACAAGCCTCCACTCCTGTGGGGAGTGAGGCTGAAGAGCGGATCTTCTACCGCCGCAAGGACTATCCCGACATTATCTATCGCACGGTCGAATCCAAATTGCGCTCCATGGTGCTGGAGATCGTCCGATATCACGTGCTGGGGCGGCCCTTGCTGGTGGGGACCACCTCGGTCGAATCCTCGGACCGGCTTTCGAACCGCTTGCGGGCCGAGTCGGTCCGCCGCCTGATGCAGGTGGCCCTGGTGCGCAAAACGTGGATGGAAGCCAACGAACGCGAAGAAGACGGGCGCCTTGTCCCGGAGCTGGTGCAGTTCAATGAGCCCCTGGAAAAGATCACACCTGAAGCCTTGCGCAAATTCATCCAGCCATTTGGAATCACCAGCATCAATCCGGAAGACGCGGCCAATCTGCCCTCCATGCTGGATCTGTTGAGACTCGATGAAAGTCATCAAGACCGGCTCAAGACGGTGCTTCAAGCCGGCGTCCCGCATCAGGTGCTCAACGCCCGCAAGCACACCGAAGAATCGCAGATCATCGCCGGCGCAGGCGCGTTCGGCGCGGTGACGATCGCCACCAATATGGCCGGCCGCGGAGTGGATATAAAATTGGGCGGCGATCTGGCCGAAGAGGTGATCGCCGCCGTGCATCGTGTGCTGCGGCGGGCGGGCTACGAAGATCCGTATGATATGACCCTCGAGGAGCGCCGTCAGGCTTTGTTAAAAGTCGATCCATCCGAGTACGGTATTTACGACTCGGAGGTAAAACTGTTCCTGCAATACTTTGAAGATATGGAACGCGTCAAACAATTGGGCGGCCTGCACGTGGTCGGTTCGGAACGTCACGAGGCGCGCCGTATCGATAACCAGCTGCGCGGCCGCGCAGCCCGTCAGGGGGATCCCGGTTCGTCGCGTTTTTATCTCTCGCTCGAAGATGATCTGATGCGTCTGTTCGGCGGCTCGCAAGTCAGCGGCCTGATGGAGCGCCTGAAAGTGGATGATTCCATGCCGCTCGAAGTGCGCCTGGTGGGCAACATCATCGAAGGCTCGCAGCATCGCGTCGAGGGTGCCAACTTCGATGTGCGCAAACACCTGCTCGAATACGATGACGTGCTCAACAAACAGCGCGCCCAGATCTATTCGCAGCGCGACCGTATTTTCGTGAAAGAGGACCTGCACCCCGACATCGCCGAAATGCTGCGCTCCGAGATCGAGCAGCGAGTGAAAGCCGGCCTGGTCGATGAGGAAGGCCCGTGGAAATTGATCGCCTGGCTGGACCAGATCCAGCCGCCCTTCATGAGCGCTGGCCGCCTCTTCCCGACCTTTGGCCTGTCCCTGTTACTGGAGCGACTCAAACCCTCGGGCGAAGACCTGCGGTCCGCGGTCATCCAATTGATCGCCGAGACGCTGGATGCAGAAAGCGCCCATGCTTCACGCGCCATCGAAGCTTTGGTCAATAAGACAGAGGAAAGCCTCGAAGCTCAGATCACGGATCGCGAAGACACCCTGGATGCCTATTTCGAGGGTCTGCGCGGAATAGACGAGAAACCTCGGCCCCAGAAGATGCACGAGGAATTGAGCAACCTGGCCCGCGTCCAGATAAAACTTTCGAATGATCAGCTTCGCCGCCTGGGCGAGGATCCTGAGGATTTGAAAGAAGACATCCAGGACTTGCTCGAGGCTCAGCTGACGGATCTCTATGTGGTTCGTTTGGTGACTGCCATCGAGAACCGTTTGGGAGAATCGCTTGGTGAAAAGGTCGAGACGGCGGATTGGGACGATGCAGCCGATAAGATCCTTGAGCTGGCCCGGAATGTGATCACGAATAAACGCGAAAGATTGGTTGGCGAGGACGGTCAGATCGGGCGCGATATCGATGCGCTGCTGCCCGCAGATGTAAATGACACAACCAAGCTGCAATTATTGATCTCGCTCTCGCACGGCGCTCGCACCGTCTTCGACCAACGCACACACCGCCAGGCGAGACAGATCTTCAACCGCTTCAGCTACGTTTTCCTGGCCGCGCAACTGCTGGAAGGCCGCGAGCAGGACGACGTGATCGAAGATGTGCTGGAACATCTCGAATCCTCGGAAGACGCCCTGCAACTCGCCTGGGGCCAGGGCGAGTACGAACGGCTGTCTGCCAACGCCCAGCGGCTGGCGGATTTCGGTCCGGCGGCGCGTATCGCGTTCGGCGAGGAACGGCTCAACGACCCGGTATCAAGCCTGGGTGAGTCCGAGCGGGAAGCGTTGACCGAGTCGCTGGGTCGCTACGTTTTAAATGAAGTTCATCGTCAACTGCTGTTGGGCGCCATCACAGAGTTGTGGGTCGATTATCTGACGCGCGTCGAGGCATTGCGGGTCTCGATCGGTTTGGAGGCTTACGCCCAACGTGACCCGCTGGTACAATATAAATCGCGGGCCTCTGAAATGTATTCGCAATTGCTGAACGATGTACGGGCGCTTGTCATCAGCCGGGCATTTTCGGTGCAGCCGAGGCGGGTCGAGATCACGCCCGTCGAAGTCACGGAAACCCTTTCAGCCGATCACGGGGATGATGGGGGAACGGTTTCCTCTGGCAAGAAAAAGAAACGCAAGCGTCATTAGAATTAATCCGCAGACATATGCCCCAAAGGGTATTGCACAGATGTCGCAGATTTAAAACAAATCCGCAGATTGCGCTGATTGAAAAGCAAAATCGGTGAAATCTGCGAAATCTGCGGATAAGCATTAATCCCTCGAGGTGTGGGTTGATCCAGGATACAGCGCCGCTTAACATCTATCACGCTCTTCCCAAAGTCGAATTGCACCGGCACCTGGAGGGTTCCCTGCGCCTGGCCACCATGCTGGACATCGCGCATAAAGATGGGGTCACGATCCCGGTCAGCATGTTGAACTTGAGTGGTCTCGTGCAGGTGCAGGATGAAGACCCTCTGACCTTTACCAACTTTCTCGAAAAATTTAAAACCCTGCGGTTGTTCTATCGCTCACCTGAAGTGATCCACCGCATCACGCGCGAAGCTGTCGAAGATGCCGCCAAGGATAACATCCGCTATCTGGAGTTGCGCTTCACGCCCGTGGCGCTCAGCCGCGCGGAGGGTTTCCCGCTGCATGATGTGATCGATTGGGTTATCACCAGCTCACAGGAAGCCGCCAAAAAACACAAGATCAAAGTCGGTTTGATCGCGTCGGTCAACCGGCATGAAAGCCCC
>CAYUUJ010000356.1:0-3459 GCA_964447845.1 uncultured Anaerolineaceae bacterium | reverse complement strand
GAGCAGTACAATAGCAGCCAGCGAACGAAATTTCCAGGAGACCCATCATGAACAACATCGTCTTCATCACCGGCCCGTCGGGCTCGGGCAAGTCCACCGTTTCACGCCAGGTGGCCGGGCACTTTCCGCGCAGCGTTCATCTGCAAGTGGATCACCTGCGCGACATGATGGTCAAAGGCGCGGAACTGCCGGCCGGCCAGGAGTGGAACGATGAAGCCACCCGGCAGTTCAAGCTGGCGCGCTCGACTGCCATCTTCATGGCCAGGCAATATGCCGCTGAGGGCTTCGTGGTGGTGATCGACGACGTCTGCGCCCCGGCTGATTTTGCAGACTACTACAGCTCGCTCTTCGAAGACCCCGCGGTCCACCGTATCCTGCTCATGCCCACGCAAGCCGCGCTGATCCAACGCATGCAAAACCGCAACGGACCGTACGACCAGATCCTGATCCAATTTGTGCCCTGGTTCTATAATTTTCTGGATCCGATGCCGAAAGCCGGCTGGATCGTGCTGGATACCGGCGACATGACCGTCGAACAGACGGTCCAGGAAGTGTTGCAGCGAATTGAAGCTTAAGCCGTGGAACTTATTAGAGAGCATAATTAATTCGTTCTTAACCACAGATAAACGGAGATAAAAAGGATTTAAGAGCCTTTGGATCGGTTTTTTTCTAAGAACGGTGTTCATCCGCGTTCATTTGTGGTGAATTTTGAGTTAATAAACAGCCTCTGAGGAGCAAACTATGACCGACATCGAAACCATCCTCGCGCAAATGACCCTCGAAGAGAAAGCCGCGCTGTGCACCGGCGCCAACGCCTGGGCCACCACACCGGTGGAACGGCTCGGCCTGCCCGCACTCTTCATGTCCGACGGGCCGCATGGATTGCGCCGCGTGACCGACGCCAACGTGTTGGGCGCGCCCAGCCTGCCGGCCACCTGCTTCCCCACCGCCTCTTTGATGGCCTCCACCTGGAACCCGGAATTGGTCCAGGAAGTCGGGCAGGCCTTGGCGGAGGAAGCCATCGCGCTGAACGTTGACGTCATCCTCGGTCCCGGCAATAACATGAAACGCACGCCGTTATGCGGACGCAACTTCGAGTATTACTCCGAGGATCCCTATCTGGCCGGAGAGATGGCGGCCGGTTTGATCAAAGGCGTGCAGAGCAAAGGCGTGGGCACTGCGCTTAAACATTACGCAGCCAACAATCAGGAGACCGAACGCTTCCGGATGAACTCGATCATCGACGAGCGCACGCTGCGCGAGATCTACCTGCCGGCTTTCGAGATCGCGGTGAAAAAGGGAAAACCCTGGACCGTGATGTGCGCCTATAACAAACTGAACGGCACGTATTGTTCCGAACATCATGAATTATTGGTGGATATTCTTAAGCATGAATGGGGCTTTGAAGGCTATGTGGTCTCGGACTGGGGCGCGGTGCACGATCGCGTCGCCTCCTTGAAAGGCGGCCTGGACCTCGAGATGCCCGGCCCAAAACCCCTGCGTGTGCAGGCCGTGCTGGCGGCCGTGCGTAGCGGTGAGCTGGACGAGGCTGTGTTGAATGAGTCCGTGCGGCGCATTTTGAAAGTCGTATTCAAGGCAGCCGAGACACCCAAAAACGGTAAATTCGATTCCGCAGTCCATCACGCATTGGCGCGCAAGGTCGCGGGCGAAGGGATCGTGCTGCTTAAGAACAACGGTATCCTGCCGCTGCAGAATGCGGGTCACGTGGCAGTCATCGGACGCGCCGCAAAGGAAGCCTACTTCCAGGGCGGCGGCAGTTCGCACATCAATCCTACACAGGTGGACGTGCCCTATAAAGAATTACAAAAACTGGCGGGCGACTCGGAATTGACATTCAGCGAAGGCTATCCGGACAGTGAAAACTTCGAGCAGGCTCTGATCGACGCTGCGGTCAAAACCGCCCGCGAAGCAGATGTGGCATTGTTGTACATCGCCCTGCCGGCCTTCAAAGAATCCGAGGGCTACGATCGCCCGGACCTGGACCTGACCCCGCAGCAAGTGGCTTTGATCAAGGCTGTCAGCGCCGCGCAACCGAACACGGTCGTGATCCTTAACAACGGGTCCGCGCTGGCGATGAGCGAGTGGATCGAGGGCGTGGCAGCCGTGGTCGAGGCCTGGATGATGGGCCAGGCCGGGGGCGGCGCGATCGCGGACGTCCTGTTCGGGAAGGTAAATCCCTCCGGCAAATTGGCCGAGAGCTTCCCGTTCAGGCTGCCGGATACACCCGCGCATGTCAACTTCCCGGGCGGCCTGGGTGAGGTGCGCTATGGCGAGGGCATCTTTATCGGCTATCGCTATTACGATGCAAAAGAGATCCCGGTCCTGTTCCCATTCGGCTTCGGGTTGAGTTACACCACTTTCAAATACAGCAACCTCAAAGTCTCAGCGGATACATTCAAAGATAAAGACGGCCTGACCGTTTCGATCGACATCACCAATACCGGCAAGCTGGCGGGCAAGGAGATCGTTCAGGTGTACGTTCACGATCGGAAATCCGGGTTGAAGCGCCCGCCGAAAGAACTGAAAGGTTTTGCCAAGCTCGAACTCCAGCCGGGCGAGTCCAAAACGGTGAGCATTCCGTTGGATTTCCGTTCGTTCGCTTACTTCCACCCGGCATTCAAGCAATGGATCACCGAAGATGGCGAGTTCGACATTTTGATCGGCGCTTCCTCCGGCGATATCCGTGCCACAAAAACCGTCACGTTGGAATCGACATTGAAACTGTCATCCATGCTGAATCGCGAATCCACGGTCCGCGATTGGACCACGGACGCGCGCGGCTGGCCGGTGGTCAGACCCGTGTACGAGAAGATCATGTCACAAATGGGCGTAATGTTCGGGCAGGAGGACAACACCGAGCACAACGGCATGGACATGGACGGGTTCGTGCAGGAAATGCCCTTGTTGAGTCTGCTGCATTTCCAGGAACGCTTCTTTGACCGGCCGGTGGAAGGTATTGTGGATGAGTTACTTAAGGAAGTGCATGCAAAATAACACACCGGGATTTGTGATTCGATCGAAGGAGGGGTAACCATGCTCGATCTGAATAATCTCCTATTGTTCATGGCCGCCGGCCTGGCCCTCAACCTCACCCCCGGCCCGGACATGTTGTATGTCATCGCCCGCAGTGTCGGCCAGGGACGCGCGGCCGGCATCGCCTCCGCTTTCGGGATCGCGGCGGGCTGCTGCGTCCATATCCTGGCCGTCACGTTCGGGCTGGCAGGGTTGAGGCCGCGGTTCCGGCTGTCTATGAGGTCGTCAAGTATGCCGGCGCTGTTTATCTGGTGTATTTGGGAATTCGCACACTGCTAAGCCGGGGTCACGCGGCTGCGAACGCCGGTCCGGTGGAGGAAGCCAGCCCGCGCAAGATCTTTTTACAAGGCGTGATCACCAAGGTGCTCAACCCCAAGGTGGCCCTGTTCTTCCTGGCATTCCTGC
>CAYUUJ010000355.1:0-3482 GCA_964447845.1 uncultured Anaerolineaceae bacterium | reverse complement strand
CGGATATCCAAGAAACAAGACGCTGGTCATCCCGAATCGGATCGACACCACCCGCTTCCATCCTGACCCGGCGGTCAGGCTCAAACTTCGAGGCGAGCTAAATCTCCCGGACAGCACGAAGATCATTGGGATGTTCGCGAGATTCCACCCGCAGAAGGATCATCATAATCTGATCCAGGCTGCCGGCCACCTGCACCGCAGCATGCCCGAGGTGCATTTTGTCCTGACCGGCGATGGGGTGGATGAAAACAACCGGCCGCTGCGCGAATGGATCGCAGCCGAGGGCTTCCACGGCAACGTCCACCTGTTGGGCTTGAGGCGGGACATGCCCGATTTGCATGCCGCCCTGGATCTCTTTACACTGACATCCTCGGATGGTGAAGCCCAGCCACTCGTCATCGGCGAGGCCATGGCTTGCGGCGTGCCGTGTGTAGCAACCGAGGTGGGCGATGGCGCGGAAATGATCGGGAATACCGGGAAGGTGGTCCAGGCTCGCGATCCACAAGCCCTCGCCCAGGCATGGGCTTCGATCCTGGAGCTGCCGCGCTCTGAATACGATGCATTAAGCAGACTTGCGCGCGAAAGAATACAGCATCACTATAATCTGGAAAATATTTCGGGCTTGTATCGAGATCTTTATCAGCAGGTGATCTCATAAAAAATCAGACGCCTGCGGGCAGATCCTCCTGGTTGAATTCCATCGCCGATCGTACCTGGATCGTCTGGCTGATCGTATTCGTATACACGATCGCAGCCGGGCTTTTTATTCAACTGATTCTGCTCCCATACCTGTTCCCCGCCTGGCACTGGGGCGTTGGATTGTTCCGGGGGATGGATGCTCCGCAATTCCACCAGATCGCGCTCGCTCTTTCCAACCAGATCGAGCTGGAAGGCTGGAATGCCTGGGTCCTGAAGCCACAGGGTCAATTTGTCTCGGCGATCGTAGCCATCTGTTATCAAATCATTTATCCGGCCCCCTGGTCTGTCTTGCCGGTCAATGCAGCCTTGAATGCCACGGCTGCAGTTGCTCTTTTTCTGATGCTGGACAGCTTCCTGCATGATCGTCGCAGAAGTCTGCTGGCGGCAATGCCGTTCATATTCTTCCCCTCGGCGCTCTTGTGGAACGGTCAAATGCATAATGAAAATTATGCCGTACCTGGCGGGATCTTTATTTTGTATGGCTGGTCGCTGCTGGCCGGCAGGCGAAACGAAAGCGCCCCTAAATTTCAGTGGGGCGCAGCGCTCTCTATTGGGGCGGGCAGTGCGCTCGTTGGAGTAGTCAGGGAAGAGATATTGGACGGCCTGCTTTACTTATCCATTGGGGCGGTCCTGACTTTGAGCATATTCCATGTTATAGACCATCTGCGTAAGAAGACCAGGTTTTCAACATTCATTATCACCCTCACCAACCTGGGAATGGCAATTTTCCTGATGGGTGCGATCACGTACGCGAACAGTTACGCCAACCGCAGGAGTTATATTGGCTTCGATCCCGCGACGTTCGACCCGTCTTCGGTCGATCCCGAATTACTGGCCAGGTTTCAAGAATTTATGAAGAACTTTCCGAGGGACGACCCGGCCTTCAAAGCGAACTGGGAGTACACCTCGTGGCTTCCCAGACTAATGGATCGTAAACTCAGGGACCTGGCGGTGAGGCGGTATCAGGTTACAAATTACTGGCAGGATAGCGGAACAGCAATTGACCTGGATGTTCAGTTCAAGAGCAGCCGGGAATTGATCGGCTATTTACCCCGGGCTTTCCAGATCGCCTTTTTTTCGCCTTTCCCGGTCACCTGGTTTACAACCGGCTATAAAATAACAGGCTCCGCAGCGCGTGCGCTCTCTGGAATTGAAATGATGGTCGCCTATTTTTGTCTGGTAGGGTTGCCGTATTTTGTCTGGAAAAATCGAGCCCAGCCCACACTCTGGGTTGTAATAGCTTTATGTACCGCGATGCTGCTGGTCTATGCGATCGCCGCGCCAAATCAGGGCGCACTTTATAGATTTCGATTTCCTTACTATATGCCGTTGGTATGCATGGGATTGGCAGGTTGGCTGGAGCTTGGCAGGGTGCTGCGATCAAAACGCGCAGCCGTCAACCAGGCAGGCAGCCCGCATCCAGACCCGGTCGATTTTGAAATGCGCTAAATCGGAGAGCGGTATTTTATTACCCCAAATCAAATCCATTCACGAGTGCTGTCGTGGGTGAACCGCACACAGGCTTTCGAACTATGTGGCTTCCTAAAAACTGTCAGGGTGATTAGGAACGTGGCAGTCGCAAGTGTTGCCCGATCTTTTTCCAGGTCAGCATTTCGGGATGCAGCTTGAAGGTTGAGGTAACGAAATCGGCATATTGCCGGATGAACGCCTGGATCTGTACCTCACGGTTGCCCGTTCCCGGGTCGAGCGGCGGCTGGAGACTCGTCAGCAGGCGGCCATGCTCCACATACCGGCCATAGACGGGGATTACGCTGGCGCCGGTGTTCAATGCCAGTTGCGCAAAGCCGGCCATGATCTGATAGACGCGATCTCCGATCTGGATCGGGTACATCCGGCCGGAAACCTTCGCCAGATCGGCGGCGATCATGATCACTTTTCCCTGATTTAGCAATTTCTGCGCGTAATAGGCGAGTTCGGCATACACTGATGCTTCCACGGAAGACGAACTCTCCTCATTTCGCTCCCATGAGTTCCACAGGGTGCTCTGTAAGGTAGCGGAATTCTTGGCGATGACCTGGAAGGGTCGGCTGCCCAGCCTGCGCGCCAGGAATTGGTAAGCAACGCTGTTGGCGGCCGTGCCGTGAAAGGAGAGCAGGATCACGCCGCGCTTCTGGCGATATGCGTCTTCGATGTAGTTGTATCCCTCCACCGGGAAGAACTCATCCAATTGGTCGTCTGGCAGGGACTCGATGAACTGCTTGCGGTCTCGGAAATAAGCCGAGCGAGGACTTGTGCGCTGATTTTTTGGCATGGAGAAAGGATGGCGGGCCTCCAACAGCCTGAACATGTAGTTATCGATGAAGTTCTGTCTGAACAGAGGCATGCTGTTTTGGGAAGAGACCCCCATGCTTTCCAACCACCTGCAGAACAGTCGATACTTTGCGGAATAAAGGGTTTTCAGCAGAATCGGCTGATCGGCCATCCGGTAGACAAGCTCCATCACCTTGCGGAAAGACATGCCCTGGACGAACCGAAACAGGATCCATTCGAAGATGAAGTCTTTGTCCACTGTCCGACGCAGTTCGCTGGCGTGGTACCGAATTCTCCTCATTAAACTTATTGAATATGTACGTTGCGCAAACGGGAGGTCGGCCTGGTGGCTGCGATGACCCTGCAAGACAAAGCCGGCTTCTGTACCCTGTTGATCCGGATCTTGATCGCGCAGGGATTGAGCAAGCTTGCGGATGGTGGGATCCTCGAAGAAGGATTGGGGGATCTTGTGGGACAGCGTTTTTTCAACTTCCAGGGTCATTGAGAGCACC